>DATGVY010000767.1:0-5655 GCA_035299845.1 Streptosporangiaceae bacterium | reverse complement strand
AGGAACTGGCAGCAGATCTTCGCCGCCATCCCGGATCTGCGCACCGAGGTGCTGCGCCACGCCGTGGCCGGGCACACGGTGTGGACGGAGTGGGAGCACCGCGGCACCCGGCCCGACGGGTCCCGTCACCTCATGCGCGGCGTGGTGATCTTCGGCGTTTCCGGCGGCCTCGCCGACTGGGCCCGTTTCTACCTTGAACCGGTCAGCGAAGACGGCCAGGGCGTGGACGCGGCCGTGCGCCAGCAGCTCACGCCGGGCGGCGCGTCATGATCCTGGTCGCCGGCGGCACAGGCCGCCTCGGCACCGCCCTGGTGACCCGGCTGGCCGGGCGAGGGCTGCCGGTCCGGGTGCTCACCCGTGACCCGGCGCGGGCCGCCCATCTCAGCGCGGAGCGCGTGCAGGTCATGACCGGCGACGTGCGGGAGCCCGCCAGCCTCGCCCCGGCGGTCCGCGGCGCCGGGGTCGTGGTGTCCGCAGTCCACGGGTTCGCCGGGCCCGGCGGCGTGTCACCGGCCACGGTCGACTGCCAGGGCAACATCAACCTCATCGACGCGGCTATGCAGGCGGGGGCCGAGGTCGTGCTGATGTCGGTCGTCGGCGCCGCAGCCGACAGCCCGATGGAGCTGTTCCGCATGAAGCACGCCGCCGAACAGCACCTGCGGGCCAGCGGGGCCGGGTGGACCATCGTGCGGGCCACCGCGTTCCTCGAGCTATGGATCGACCTGCTCAGCCAGACCGCGGCCCGGTCAGGGCGCCCCGTCGTCTTCGGCCGCGGGACCAACCCCATCAACTTCGTCTCCGTGACAGACGTCGCCGCCCTCGCCGAGCAGGCCGTCACCGACCCCGCGGCCCGCGGCCGCATCCTGGAGATCGGCGGCCCCGGCAACCTGACCTTCAACCAGCTGGCAACGGCGGTCCAGGCAGCGGCCGGGCGCACCAGCGCGCCCCGTCATGTCCCGCCCGCCATGCTGCGGCTCATCGCCAGCACCCTCGGGCAGGTCAAGCCCGAATTCGGCCGTCAGGCCCGCGCCGCGCTCATCATGGACCAAACCGACCTCACCCACGACGCAACCGCCATCCACCAGGCCTACCCCGGCATTCCCTGCACGCCCCTCGACGTGTGCCTGCGTTCGTAGCCGCGACAAAGGCTGCAGCCCCCGCTGTCATCGGACACCAGAGCCTCAGCGGGGCACGGTGATCGCGGCACGGTGATCGCGGCACGGTGATCGCGGCACGGCGCGGGTCAGCGCCGCCGATCGGGCCCAGGGTTAGCGGCTGGCCCAGTAGCCGGCTGATCCCTTGGTCTCGGCCATGCTCTGCGGTGTCTCGAACCCAGGCGCGAGCGAGGCGGAAGTGCCCGGCAGCACCTCATGATGCTCGATGTTGAGCAGCCGCAACCAGCTCTGCTGGCCGAAGGTGAGCGCTATGAAGCAGCCGAGTTCCACCAGTTCCGGCTCACTGAAATAGCCGTGCAGGCGCTCCCAGCGGGCGTCGTCGTCCGGCAGCCGCCAGGCGATGGCCTCCGCGTAGGCGAGTGCTGCCTTCTCCCTGCCGTCGAACCGCTCCGACGTCTCGAAGTTCAGCAGGTCGTCGTACTTTGCCTCGGTGAAGCCCCGGCCGGCCGCACCTTCCGAACGCTGATTTCCGCAGTACTCACAGTTCACGGACCGAGAGATATACAGCCGGCACAGTTCCTTGATGCCGTGATCACACACTCCGTTGCGGAAAATGTCCTGCCATGATCGGGCGAATGACCAGAAGCACGCAGGAACGTGCGCCCGGACCGCCGAACTCTCCGGCCGCGGGGTGCCCGCACGGCGGCACCGGTCAAGCTCAGCCCGCATTTCGTCATCAAGCTGCTCGATCGGAGCGTAGCTAATCCGCTGTGTCGCTCGCATCCAAGGCCTCCGCCCACTCCGAACCCGGGTCCTGTTCCCGAGTTTCGCAGCAGGCGCATGGGCGGGCAACGGGCGCCGGCCGCAATCAGGCCGCGATGGCTGCCGCTAGCGCAACGATTCGCAGGCCCCGGCCGTTAGGGATTACCAGTGAACGGATACTTCGTCGCCGGTCGGCCGGGCCGCGACGGCATCGCCCCTGCTGATGCAAGGACTGAAGGAGGCCGAATGAGCCGCGCACAGCTGGCTGCGGGCGCGCTACTGACAATGGCCGCGCTCGCGGCCTGCGCGTCGGCTCCGCCCCCGGCAGATCCGGCCCGCACCCCGCCCGTCACCACCACGGGCGGCGGCCAGCCAGCGGCCACGGGCAGCGCCACCCGGCCGGCCACCAGGCCGGCCCCGAGGCCAAGAGCTGTCCTGCGGCACATCCGGATGCCGGACGGGAACAGGGTGACGCTCGCTATCTTCCGCGGCCCGGTGCGCTATGTCCTGCACAGCGGCAGCCAGGATCCCGGGTCCGCGGCGCTCGCCGTGGTCCATGCCGGGCCCAGGATCGGCCGGCCGGAGCGCCGCCGGCTGATCGCGGCCTTCAACGGCGGGTTCAAGCTGTCGGCTGGCGCCGGCGGGTACGAGCAGGAAGGCCATGTGATCAGCAGGCTGCGGCGCGGGCTGGCCAGCCTGGTGATCGACCGGTCGGGGCACGCCAGCATCGGCGTCTGGAGGGCAGGCCTGCCGCGGCCGGGGGAGGCGGTGTCCAGCGTGCGGCAGAACCTGAGGCTGCTCGTCGCCCACGGGCGGGTCAGCCGGGCCGCCCGGCGCTGGGCGCTGTGGGGGGCCACCATCACCGGCGGCGAATTCGTCGCCAGGAGCGCGCTTGGCGAGAACTCCGCTGGCGATCTCATCTTCGCCGGTAGCATGTCGGCGTCCCCGGCCGACCTGGCCGGAGCGCTCGTCCGCGCTGGGGCGCGGGTGGCGATGGAACTCGACATCAACCCCGAGTGGGTGCAGCTTGACACGGCGAGGAAGGCGGGCAGGCGGCTGCGGGCCGCGATCCCCGGCCAGGTCCGCCCGGCCAGCCAGTACCTCACCGGATGGACACGTGATTTCATCGCCGTGGTCGCCGGGCACTAGGGCCGGCCGCAACCGCGGCGGCAGGCGCGCCGTAGCCGCACGCCGGTGGCCTGCCGCAGGCGGCGGGGCAGTTGCGACGCTGGCCGCGTCGACCGCCTTGCTGCTGGCCGGCTGCGCGGCGGGCAGCGCGGCGCACCGGCCGGCCGCCCTGCACCGGGGCACCGGGGTCGCGCGGACGTCACCGTCGCCGGCGCCAGCCAGCGGGCCGGCGTCGCCGCGGCACCGCCGGCCGCCCAGCGCGCTCCCGGTGGCGCCGCATGCGGGCCGGCGCCCGCAGACCAGGGCGTCCCCGAGCACGCGAGCCCCAGCGTTCCACGCGGCGATGACCGACCTCTGGGCGGCCGTCAGGACCGGCAAGCCGCGGCTCGGCCGGCCGGCCTTCTTCCCGCTCGCCGCCTACACCCAGGTGAAAGCGATCCCGTATCCGGCCGCTGACTGGCACAACCGGCTGTACGCAGACTTCCGGCTCGATGTCGCCGCTGCGCACGACCTGCTCGGCGCGGCGGCCAGCAGAGCCAGGCTCGTCCGGGTGATCGTCCCTGCGGGCGAGGCCGGCTGGATCCCGCCAGGCGCCTGCTACAACACCGTCGGCTACTGGCACGTCGAGGGCGCCCGGGTGCTCTACCGGGAGCGCGGAAGGCTCCGGTCGTTCGGGATCGCCTCCCTGATCTCGTGGCGGGGCGCGTGGTACGTCGTCCACTTCGGTGCCGTGCTGCGCAGCGGCGCCGTCGGCGAGGTCGACGATCCGGCCGCCGGAACCGGAGCCGTTGGCTCGCCCGGCGGCTGCTGATCCCCTCGCCCGGCGGCCGCTGATGCCCTCGCCCGGAGGCTGCTGATGCCCTCGCCCGGCCGGCGCGGCGATCAGCCGATGACCTCCGGCAGCCCGCAGCGGATGGCGATGGCGGGATCCCGGTAGGACACCAGCGCGCTGATCAGCGGCCGACCGCCCACCGCACCGATCTGGAGGACCTGCAGCCCGGTCACCGCCAGGCGGCCGTCCGCATCCGGCGCGTAGACACCGAAGGCGGGCTGCCCGTTGCAGGAACCCGCCACCAGCCGGATGCCGCCGGGCCGGGCTGGGGCGAATATCGCCTGCTCAAGGAAGGCGGCTGCCGCCTCGCGGCCGCTGAACCAGGTGCTCATCGGCGGCATGGAGAAGCAGACATCCTCGGTGACCAGCTGGACGAACCCGTCGATGTCGGCGAGCCGCCACGCCTGCACATACCGGTCGAGCAGCTGCCGCACCCGGGGGTCAGTGATATCCGGCTGGGGCGGACCGGAACTCTCCCTGGCCTGCGCGCGGGCCCGGGACAGCAGGCTGTTGACCGCGGATGTGCTGACCCTGAGCACATCCCCGACCTCGGCGTGAGTGAAGCCGAGCACGTCATGCAGCAGCAGGGCGGCCCGCTGGCGAGGCGCCAGCCGCTGCAACGCGGCGACAAAGGCGAGGCTGATGTCCTCGCGGCGGACTACCTCGTCCTGCGGATCGGCGGCGCCAGCCAGCTCAGAATCGCTGACCGGCTCGACCCAGGCCAGTTCGGGATCCGGCGGCACCGGCGCCGCACCTGGCCGGGCCGGCCGCCCGTATCCAGCTGGCCCGATGCGGGCGCGCCGCAGCCGGAGCGCATCGAGGCAGACATTGGTCGCGATGCGATGCAGCCAGGCGCCGAACGGCCCCGAGCCGTCATAGGTCGTCAGGCGGCGCCAGGCCCGCTCCAGGGTGTCCTGCGTGGCATCCTCCGCGTCGGCGCCCGATCCGAACATCCGGTAGCAGTGCCGGAAAATTGATCGCTCGTGCGGCCGGACGAGGATCGCGAACGCGGCATCATCGCCGGCGGCCGCCCGGGCGAGCAGGTCAGCGGACTCGGCGGAAGTCGTCATGCGCAGCCCTCCGTGTTGTCGGATACCTGCCCGCCCGGCTGCACTGAGCCGGTCAGGCGTCCTGGCTAGCTACCCCGACCACCTGGCCCTGCGGGTCAGCCAGCAACCCGAAGGTCACGCCGGGCACCGATGTCGCCGGCTGGACTATCCGCCCGCCCTGAGCCACCGCGGCCTCCAGGGTAGCGGCGACGTCCTGCACGCCGACGAAGAAGGTCACCAGCGGCTCGCCGCCCTGCAGCGGGCTGATGCCACCGGGCACGCTGCCCTCGACGCCACTGTCGACGTAGCTGTAACCGGGAATCCCACCCTCGGGAAACGCCCAGTCGAACAGCTTGCCGTAGAACGACCTCGTCGCGTCCGGGTCGGCTGACCGGATCTCGAAATGAACCACCGGACCTGGCATGGGGATGCTCCTCTCATCGATTCGGCTTTCGCCTGGTACGACGAAGGATCCGGCCGGATCTCTCGGTCCGCCGCCACCCGATGTCAGCGCGGCGAGGGTCTGTCAACTTAACGGTGTAACTGATCTTGGTGGTTACTTCCTGCCCGCGGGCAGGCGGCCGTCGAAGGTGATGTCGAAGGCGTTGAGGGCGGCCTTCCACCGGTTGGTCCAGCGCTTGCGGCCCTTGCCGGTGGGGTCCAGGCTCATGATCGCCAGGTACAGGCACTTGAGGGCGCCTGCTCGGTGGGGAAGTGGCCGCGGGCGTTCACCGCGCGGCGCAGCCGGGCGTTGATCGACTCAATCGCG
>DATGVY010000766.1:0-10569 GCA_035299845.1 Streptosporangiaceae bacterium | reverse complement strand
GCGAGGACCACAGCACGATCTCCTCGCCCAGCCGGGACAGGTGCACGCCGAGCAGCGCCGCCGCGAAGCAGAACTCGGCGGCGAAGTCACGGTCGCTGACCGCGTCCATCGAGTTGGCCGCCGCGGAGTCGAAGCCGAGTTCCGCGGCGACGGTCTCGGGGTCGAGCGGCAGCGACGAGCCGGCCAGCGCGCCGGCCCCGAGCGGGCTGACGGCGGCCCGCCTGTCCCAGTCCCGCAGCCTGCCGACGTCCCGGCAGAATGCCTGGACATGCGCCAGCAGCTGGTGGGCGAACAGCACCGGCTGGGCGTGCTGCAGGTGCGTCATCCCCGGGACCGGAGTGCCGGACTGCCGCTCCGCCTGGCCGATCAGCGCGGTCTCAAGCTCGGCCAGCCGCGAGGTGATCAGCCGGGCGTGGTCGCGCAAGTACAGCCGCAGGTCGGTGGCGATCTGGTCGTTACGGCTCCGGCCTGCCCGCAGTTTGCCGCCGAGCGCGCCGACGCGCTCGAGCAGCCCGCGCTCCAGGGCAGTGTGCACGTCCTCATCGCCGGCGGTCGGGCGGAAGCTGCCGGCCCGGCACGCCTGCCCGAGGTCATCAAGCGCGGCGAGCAGGCGGGTGATCTCCATGTCGGTGAGCAGCCCGGCCTTGTGCAGCACGCGCGCGTGCGCGCTGGACGCCAGCAGGTCGTACGGGGCCAGCCGCCAGTCGAACTGGACGCTCACGGACAGCCGGGTGAGCGCCTCGGCCGGGCCCGACTCGAACCGCCCGCCCCAGAGCCTGATTGAAGCACCGGGCCTGATCGCAGAACCGGCTTCGTTGTCGGCCACGGCGCTCCCTCCACGTGCGTGGTCATGGCTGATCGGCAGTGCCGGGAGCATACCTGGCCTAGCTGGCCGCCCTGCGGTCCGCGCCGGCCGCCCTGCGGTCCCGGCCGGCCGCGATCTTGCTGGGCAGGCCCCAGAGCTCGACGAAGCCCCTGGCCAGGTCCTGGTCGAAGACGTCACCGGTGTCATAGGTGGCCAGCCCGTAGTCGTACAGCCCGGCCGGGCTGCGGCGGCCGGTGACCACTGCCCTGCCGCCGTGCAGGCGGAGCCGGACGTCGCCGGTGACATGCCGGGACGCCTCGTCCATGAAGGCCTCAAGCGCGCGGCGCAGCGGGGAGAACCACAGCCCGTCGTAGACGAGCTCGGTCCAGCGCTGCCCGGCCTGCCGCTTGAACCGCGCGAGGTCGCGCTCCAGGCAGACGTTCTCAAGTTCAGCGTGCGCGGTGATCAGCGCGATGGCGCCCGGCGCCTCGTAGATCTCCCTGCTCTTGATCCCGACGAGCCGGTCCTCGACCAGGTCGATCCGGCCGACGCCGTGCGCGCCCGCGCGCTCGTTCAGCTCGGTGATGATCTGCAGCGGGCTGAGCTTGCGCTCGTCGATCGCCACCGGGGTGCCGTCGGCGAAGCTCACCACGACCTCATCGGGCTCGCGCGGCAGGGCCGGGTCGCTGCTGTAGCCGTAGACGTCGTCGTGCGGTGCCTCCCAGATATCCTCCAGGTGGCCGGTCTCGCAGCTGCGCCCCCACAGGTTCTGGTCGATGGAGTAAGGCGAGCGGGACGTGACGCTGATCGGCAGCCCCTTCTCGGCGGCGAACGCGATCGCCTTGTCCCTGGTCATGCCCGAGTCCCGGACAGGCGCGATGACGGTCACCTCGGGCGCCAGGCAGCCCAGGCCGACCTCGAACCGGACCTGGTCGTTGCCCTTGCCGGTGCAGCCGTGCGCGACCATGCTCGCCCCGCGCTCCCTGGCCACCGTGGCCAGGTGCGAGGCGATGAGCGGCCTGGACAGTGCGGAGACGAGCGGGTACCGGTCCATGTACAGCGCGTTCGCGCGCAGCGCCGGCATGCAGAAGTCGCTGGCGAACTCTTCCCTGGCGTCGGCAACGAGCGACTCGGCGGCACCGCAGGCCAGCGCCCGCTGCCGGATCGTCTCAAGATCCTCGCCGCCCTGGCCGACATCGATGGCCAGGGCGATGACCTCGGCGCCGGTCCGCTCGGCGATCCACCCGATGGCCACCGAGGTATCCAGGCCGCCGGAGTAGGCGAGCACGATGCGTTCGGTCATGGGAATCCTCCTGGTTGCTGGTGCGGTACCTCGGTAGTGCGCTCGGGTTCGGGTGTCTGCCCCGGGTTACTGGTGCTGGCTCGGCTTCCTGGCGGTACATCGGGTCTCGGAGGTGCTGGCAGCTCGCCGCCTAGTTCCGCCGCTCGGCGAGCCGGAGCAGCGCGCGGGCGAGTTCATCCCCGCCGACCGGATCTCGCGCGATGACGAGTACCGTGTCGTCGCCTGCGACCGTGCCGAGGATTGACTGCCACCTGGCGTGGTCGATGACCGAGGCAAGGAACTGCGCCGCGCCGGCCGGCGTGCGCAGCACGACCAGGTTGGCGCTTGCCTCGGCGGAGACGAGCAGCTCGGCCGCGGCGCGGGCGAGCCGGGCGGGCGGTTCCGCCGTGCCCACGGCCAGCTGGTCTCCGGCACCGCCAGCGTTTCCGGCACCACCAGCGCGGGTAGCGCCGCCAGCGTTCCCGGCACCACCAGCGCTTTCTGCACCTTCAGCTTCATCAGCCTCAGCAGCCCCTGCAGTTATGCTCCCGGCCAGGCCGCCCGGCCTGGATCCTGGCCCGCCCGGCTCGCCTGGCAGCGCGTAGACGAGGCCGCCAGCTGGGCTGCGGAGCCGGACAGCACCGAGTTCCTCCAGGTCACGGGAGAGTGTCGTCTGGGTAACTCGCACTCCGCGGTGCGCCAGGCGGTCGGCGAGCTCCTCCTGCGACCGCACGGCCGCCTGCTCCAGGATGCTGGCGATCTGGGCGTGCCTGGCCGCCTTGGTGGCCGGGCTCACCGGGCTCATGCCAGCCTCCCCGGCAGCGCGCTCAGCCCCGGCAGCGCGCCCGGCGGCCGGGATCCGGGCGGGACGGACGGCATGGTCACGCACCCTGCGGGGGGTGCGCGCTGGCGTCGTCCAGTATCCCGGGCAGCGCGGCCGTGAAGGAGCCGGCCTGGGCAGCGGGCAGGATAAGCGGCGGCGCCAGCCGGATGGCATCCGGCTGAACCGCGTTCACCAGGTAGCCGGCTTGCCGGCCCGCGGCCTCGACGCTGGCGGCGGCCGGCCTGGTCAGCGCGATCGCGAGCCAGAGGCCGCGGCCGCGCACCCCGGCGACCAGCGGGTGCCTGGCCGCGGCGATCCCTGCCGTGAGCTGCTGCCCGGTCGCCGCGGCGTGCGCCAGCAGCCCGTCAGCCTCGATCGTGTCCAGGACAGCCAGCGCCGCGGCGCACGAGATCGGGTTCCCGCCGAACGTGCTTCCGTGGTCGCCCTTGCCCAGCGCCGCGCCGCACTCGCCCAGGCCGATGCATGCACCGATCGGCAGCCCGCCGCCGAGCCCCTTCGCCAGCGTGATGACGTCGGGCATGATCCCTTCCAGCTGATGGGCGAACCAGGCCCCGGTCCGCCCGATCCCGCTCTGGATCTCGTCGAGCACGAGCAGCGTGCCGGTATCGTCGCAGGCTTCCCGCGCGCCGCGCAGGTATCCGGCCGGCGCAGGAACCACGCCCGCCTCGCCCTGGCAGGGCTCAAGGAACACCGCGGCGCAGTCCGGCCGCACGGCCGCGCGCAGCGCCTGGTCGTCGCCGAAGGGCACAAACCGAACGTCAACCCCAAAGGGCCCGAACGGATCCCTGATAGAGCTCTTGCCGGTCAGCGCGAGCGCCGCCGATGTCCGCCCATGAAAGCCATTCTCGGCCGCGACGATCACCGCCCGGCCTGCGCCCTGGCGGCGGCGGACCAGCTTCACGGCGGCCTCGTTGGCCTCGGCGCCGGAGTTGGCGAAGAAGACCCGCCCATCCGCCGGGCCGCCGCCGCCGCCCAGCAGGCCGAGCAGGCGCTCGGCCAGCGCTATCTCGCCCTCGTGCAGGAACAGGTTGGACGTGTGCGCGATGCTGTTCACCTGGCGGGTGACCGCCTCGGTGATGGCCGGGTGCGCGTGGCCGAGCGCGCTCACCGCAATGCCGGCGATCAGATCGGTGTACTCGCGGCCGTCGGCATCCCAGACCGTGCAGCCCTTGCCGCGCACCAGCGCCACCGGCGGGATGCCATAGTTCCCCATCAGCGCCGTTGCGAAACGGTCCTGCAATTGCTCGGTGCTAGTGCTCATCGGGGCTGGCTCATTCGGTCGCTCTGCTCGCGGCCGTGGCTCATGCCGCTCATACCGTGGCTCCGTCGTCGTTCGTCGCCTGGTCGGGCAGCACCATGGTGCCGATGCCCGAGTCGGTGAATATCTCCAGCAGGATGGCGTGCGGCAGCCTGCCGTCGAGCACATGAGCCTGCGGAACGCCGCCGCGCACGGCCAGCAGGCATGCCTCCATTTTCGGGATCATGCCCTCGCTCAGGTCCGGCAGCATCGCCTCCAGGCTGGCCGCCGTAAGCTGGCTGATCACTTCGCCGCCCGCCGCCTCGCCGCCCGCCGCCTCGCCGCCCGCCACCTCGCCGCCCGCTGAGGCTGCGCTGCCCGCTGAGGCTGCGCTGCCCGCCACCTCGCCGCCCGCTGCGGCTGCGCTGTCCGGCCAGTTCGCGTAGAGGCCCTCGACGTCGGTCAGCACGACTAGCTTCGCCGCCCCAAGCGCGACGGCGACTGCCGCCGCCGCGGTGTCGGCATTGACGTTGTACACCTCGCCGCTCTCGCTGCGCGCGACGCTCGAGATGACCGGCACCCGCCCGTCATCTATAAGCGCGCACACAGCGCCGGGGTTCACCGCGTCGATCTTGCCGACCATGCCGATGTCCACCGGTTCGCCTGCGACGAGGACGTGCCTGCGGGTGGCCGTCAGCAGGTTGGCGTCCTCGCCGGACATTCCGACGGCGAACGGGCCGTGCCTGTTGATCAGCCCCACCACGTCCCTGTTGACCTGCCCGGTGAGAACCATGCGGACGACGTCCATGGTCTCCGGGGTGGTCACGCGGAGGCCGGCCGTGAAGCTGGTGGCGACGCCGAGCCGGTCTAGCTGGGCGCTGATCTGCGGGCCGCCGCCGTGCACGACGACCGGGCGGAGCCCGGCATAGCGGAGGAACACGACGTCCTGCGCGAACGCCAGCCGCAGCGCCTCGTCGGTCATCGCGTGCCCGCCGAACTTGATCACCACGGTCTGGCCGTGGAACCGGTCCAGCCACGGCAGCGCCTCGATCAGCGTTGCCGCCTTGGCGAGTGCCGCCGTTCGGTCCGGCATGCAGTCAGCGATATCCCCGAGCGTCGCGGTCACGTCGAGTACGCCGAGTTCTCGTGCACGTAGGCGGCTGTGAGGTCGGTGGTGCTGATCGTGGCAGCGTGCTGCCCGGCGCACAGGTCGATGGTGATGGTGACGTCCCGGGGGGTCAGGTCGACGCCGGAGCGATCCTCGGCGGCAAAGCCGTTCCGGCAGACCCAGACGCCGTTGATGGCCACGTTCAGCTGGTCGGGGTCGAAGGCAGCGTCGGTGGTCCCGACCGCGGCGAGCACCCGGCCCCAGTTGGGGTCCTCTCCGGCGATGGCACACTTGAGCAGGTTGCAGCGGGCCACGGCCCGGCCGGCCGCAATGGCATCTTCCTCGGTCGCCGCGCCGGTCACCTCGATGGCGATCGCCTTGCCCGCGCCCTCGGCGTCCAGCTGCATCTGGCGGGCCAGGTCAGCGCACACTCCGGTGAGCAGCTCCCCGAACTCGGCCGGATCCGGGCGCACGCCGGCCGCGCCGCTGGCGAGCAGCAGGACGGTGTCGTTAGTGGACATGCAGCCGTCCGTGTCGAGCCGACTGAAGGTCCGGCCCGCTGCCTCCCGCAGGGCGGTGTCCAGGTCGGCGGCGTCCAGGTCGGCGTCGGTGGTGAGCACGCACAGCATCGTCGCCAGGGCCGGCGCCAGCATGGCGGCGCCCTTGGCCATTCCGCCGATCGCATAGCACGGACCCGGCCAGCCGGCTTGCTTCGCCGTGGTGTCCGTGGTCCTGATCGCGTCAGCGGCCGCGGTGCCGCCACCCCGGTCAGCCGCCGCCGCCGCCTTGTCCACGGCCGGCAGCAATAGGTCCATCGGCAGCCGCTCCCCGATCAGCCCGGTCGAGCAGACCGCGATCTCGGTGACGGGCCAGCCCATCGCGTCGGCGAGCCGCTGCGCGGTCAGCCGGGTGTCGGCCTCGCCGGCCGGCCCGGTGCAGGCGTTCGCGCCGCCAGAATTCAGCACGACGCCCCGCAGGCGGCCATCGCTTACCGCCTGAACGGTCCAGCGCACCGGGGCCGCCTTCACCCTGTTCGCCGTGAATACGGCGGCGGCAGCGTGCGACGGCCCGTCGCTTAGCACCACGGCGACATCGGGGTCGCCGGAGCTCTTCAGCCCGGCGGTGACGCCGGCCGCACGGAAACCGAGGGGCAGTGTGACGCTCATGGCGCAACTCCGTAGGTCGTGAGGCCGGCCGTCTCCGGCAGGCCGAGCATGAGGTTGGCGTTCTGGATGGCCTGGCCGGCCGCGCCCTTGCCGAGGTTGTCAATAGCGGCCACCGCTACGGCGCGGCCCGCGCGAATGTCGGCTGCCGTCTGGAGATGCACGGCATTCGACCCGCTGACGGCAGCCGTGGCCGGCCAGCTGCCTTCCGGCAGCAGGCAGATGAAAGGCTCGCTGCCGTAG
Organism: Streptosporangiaceae bacterium; assembly: GCA_035299845.1. Lineage (GTDB taxonomy): Bacteria > Actinomycetota > Actinomycetes > Streptosporangiales > Streptosporangiaceae > Palsa-506. Next base: position 3,887 of record DATGVY010000766.1, on the reverse strand, counting down.
ACGGCTGACATCACGTCCCGCAGCATCGCCGTGGCAACGTCATGCTGCACCGCCCGGCCCGGCTCGGCCTTCCCGGCCAGCCGGGCCGTGCAGGTAGCCAGGATGCCGCGCGGCATCGGCGCCAGCAGCGGCGTGAAGGAGATCGTTACCCGCGGCGCCCGCGTGCCGAAGGGGTGAGTCCCGCGATCGGTCACCGTGGATGGTGGTCGCTCGCGGGCACCGCGCTGCGGCGGGGCGCCGTTGGTGGTGCCCGCTGCCGCGGCGGCATCGTCGGGCCCGCTGGACACATCGCGGCGCCTCACGGCATCGTCCGGTCCCGCGGCATCACCGGGCCCCCCGGCCACATCACGGAGTCCCCCGGCCACATCATGGAGTCCGCCAGCTCGGTAGCCAGCTTCCCTGCCGACCGTGATTGCCTCGCCGAGCGCCTGCTCGATCTCCGGGGTATGCCGGTGCACGCCGGCCACCTGATAGGCGGAGACCGAGCCCATGACCTCGCTGCCAAGCAATTCCGGCTTGGCGGCCCGGCCCGCACCCGATGTGCCGGAGGCGGCGACGATCACCACGTCAGCCGGCTCAACGAGACCAGCCGCGATCAGCGGTGCGAGCGCGATGATGGCGGCCGTGGCGTAGCAGCCGGGCGCGGCGACCCTGATGGCCGACCTGATCCTGGCGCGAGCGCCGGGCAGCTCGGGCAGGCCGTAAGTCCACCGGCCGGCGTGCGCGGTGCCGTAATACCTGGCCCAGGCCGCAGGATCGGCGAGCCTGAAGTCCGCGCCTAGATCAACGATCTTGGTTGTGCCCGGCAGCCGGCTGGCCAGCGGGGCGGACTGCCCATGCGGGAGGGCGAGGAAGGCCAGGTCGCAGTCGGCGATCAGGCCGGGATCGGTGGCGTCGAACCGCCGGTCCGCCAGCCTGGGCACGCCCGCCAGCTGGGGATGCACGGCGCCTATCGGCTGGCCGGCCTTGGTGTCCGCGGTGACCGCCGTGAGTTCAAGGTCCGGATGACCGGCCAGCAGGCGAAGCAGTTCGCCTCCCGCGTAGCCGCTGGCACCGGCCACCGCGACCCGCGCTCCCATTGCACCCTCCTCATCCCAGCAGCCGGCGGGTCTTCCCTAGGCAGCTCATGAATGATTATGCATAGTCATGTCTTCTTATGCAAACAGGTGCAGGCCCGCTGGCGAGGCACTGGGCCCGCCTGTCCCGCCGGGACGTCTCGCACCCGTCCGGGCGTGTCCGCACCGTCCCGGACGTCTCGCACCCGTCCCGGCGTGTCCGCACTCGTCCCAGACGTCTCGCACCCCTTCCGGCGTGTCCGCACCCGTCCCGGACATCTCGCACCCCTTCCGGCGTGTTCGCACCCGTCCTGTGTCTCTGCACCAGTCCCGGGACGTTTGTCTGCCCTGCGCCGGGGCACGGGACGCGGGCGGCAACCATGCGGGCGGGCTGCTGCGGCAACGATCCGGCCTCGGCCGACGTCATATCGGAGAGCCGGCTTGGGGAGGCTGGGTGGCGAGCGGCATGATGAGTGGTGCCGAAAGGAGACCCCCGATGGCCGGTGGCCGACGGCGCTCGCGGGTGTGCTGCGCGCTGATCGGCATGGCCGCGGTGGCGGCCGCAGTTGTCGGCTGCGGCGCGTCCGGAGCGAGTCCGGGCGGCAAGACGCCACCTGCGGTTGCGCGCACGGACAACGCAGTCACGTCATGCGGGACTACCAAGACTGCGGCTAACGTACCTGTCCGCATCCACGTTCAGCGCGGTCCGGCGACCTGCAAGACAGCGATGATCGTCGAGCGGGATTACGCCAAGGCGATCATGGCAGGCCGGGCACCGGGAAATGGCGGTGGCGGGCCGGTAATGATCAACGGCTGGACCTGCCAGGGTTTCGCCACCCCGGTCGTGCTGCGCACCGGGAAAGCCTCCAAGTGCGTTAAGGGCACAGCTGAGATCCTGGCGGTTCTGCCCGCCCCCGCCTAGCCAAACACGCCAGCGCCCGCGCCGACCGCGCCCGCGCCGACTGCGCGCGCCGGACCACGCCCGCGCCGGCCGCGCCCTGACCGGACCACGCCACGCTTCGGCGGAAACGCGCCAGCCTTGCCGGTCTGCGCTCACCGCGGCCAGAGGTTCCATGATCGCGGAACTTTAGGCGAGTCCCAGCACCCCAAAACTTCCGTGATCATGAACGGCGGCTAGGCGGCCGCCCGCGCATTTGCGCCCGCGCCGGCCGCGCCGGCCGGACCACGCCACGTTTCCGCGGAAACGCGCCAGCGGCCAGCCTGCCCGCCCACCCGCGGTCAAAGACTCCGTCGGACTGGCGAAGCCGTCCACCGCCGGGCGAGCCGGACCCGGAGACGGCCCGGTCGCCCCCTGCGCCGGACCCGGAGACGGGCCGGTCAGCACCCCCTGCGCCGGACCTGGGGACTGACCATGGTCAGGATCCGCCGCGCAGCACGGCACCGGTGCGCCGGGCCGCCTCGGCCACCGCCGCATCGCGGGCGGCACTGGCCTCCTCGGCAGTCAGCGTCCGGTCCGGCGAGCGGAACCGCAACGTGTACGCGAGCGACTTGCGGCCCTCCCCCGCCTGTTCGCCGGTGTAGACGTCAAACAGGCGGATGGACTCCAGGACCACCCGGGCACCGGGCGCCCCTGCACCGGGCGCCCCTGCACCGGGCGGCCCCGCACCGGGGAGCCCTCCGCCGGAGGCTTCCTCCGTGCCGGGCGTCCCCGCGCCGGCTGCCGCAGCGCCCGCAACGAGCGCCGCCTCGACCTCGGCCGCGGGCACCGTGACGGGCACGATCAGTGCCACGTCCTGGCTCGCCACGGGATACGCCGAGATTGCCGGGGCCTGAACCGGCCCAAGCGCGGCCGCGGCCGTCTCGATCACGGACATGTCCAGTTCCATCGCGCAGGTCCGGGCCGGCAGCCCGAACTCCTGCACCGCCCGCGGGTGCAGTTCGCCCGCGTGCCCGGCGAGCCACTCTTTTCCCTCGCCCGCCTGCACGTACAGTGCCGCGCAGCGGCCGGGATGCCAGGGCGCATGCTGGCTCGCCTGCATCCGGAACGGCACCCCGCTGGTCCTGAGCACCTGGCGGGCCGCCTCGACGGCATCCTCCCAGCAGGCCGGACGGCCATCGCCCCACCAGCCGGGGACCTCACGCTGGCCGGCCAGGACCACGGCGAGATTCAGCGGCTGATCAGGCAGGGCCGCGTCCAATGTGGCCAGTTCCTGGACCGCCGGACCGCGGTCCACCCGCAGGATCGGTGCTATCCGCTGGCCCTCCGGGCGGGTCAGGAAGACCACGCCGAGCTCGAACAGCGCGACGTCGGCGAAACCGCGGCCGACATTGCGGCCGAGCACTCGCAGCAGGCCGGGCAGCAGGGAGCCGCGCATCAGCGGCTCGTCGTCCTTGATCGGGTTGACCAGGCGGGGCACGCTGCGCCGCGGGTCGCCGGGCGGGAGCTGGAGCCGGTCGGCGTCGGCTGGCGAGCAGAACGGGCTGCTGATGACCTCAACGAAGCCGGCGCCGGCCAGTAGCCGCCCGATCGTCTGGCGCATCCGCTGACGCGGCGTGCGCCCGTGACCTGCAGGCGCGCGCGGCATCCGGACCGGGATGTTCTCGTAGCCCTCCAGCCTGATGACTTCCTCGGCCAGGTCGCTGGGATCGTTCAGGTCAGGACGCCAGGACGGCGGGATGACAGTGAGTCGCTGCCCCGCGCGGTCGTGCTTGCCGTGATCATTCCGGACGTGCCTGCTCGGCTGTGCTGACCGGGTCGTCGCCGCTCCCGGCCTGGCCGCCGAACCGGACTCCCCGGCCGCGCCGGCCACCCCCGCCCGACCAGCCGCCCCCGCCGAACCGGACTCCCCGGCGGCGCCGGCCACCCCCGCC
>DATGVY010000765.1:0-1792 GCA_035299845.1 Streptosporangiaceae bacterium | reverse complement strand
GGATGCGGGTACTGGCGGCGGCCGGCCGGGAGTCGGAGCAGGATCTGGCGTTCGCCGGGCTGCACCAGCTGCTGCGCCCGGTGCTGGACCGCGTGGCCGGCCTGCCGGCCCGCCAGGCCGAGGCGCTGCGCGGCGCTTTCGCGCTCTCCGAAGATCCCGTGCCGCCCGACGCGCTGCTAACGGGATCGCCGTGCTCACCCTGCTTTCCGGGCTGTCGGACGACGGGCCGCTGCTGGTGGCCGCTGACGACGCGCAGTGGCTGGACCCCGCCTCGCTCGACGCGCTCGCCTTCGCCGCCCGCCGCCTGGAAGCAGAGCAGCTCGTGCTGCTGGCCGCCGCGCGCGGGAACGTGCCTCCTCCTGGTTTCGAGCGGGACTTCCCCCAGCTGCTGCTGCCACCGCTGAGCCTGCCGGACGCCGGCCGTCTCCTTGACAGACAGCCGCACTCGCCGCGCAGCCGGGCACGCGAACGGGTGCTCGCCCAGGCCGCCGGCAACCCGCTGGCGCTGATCGAGCTGTCGAAGATAATCGCTGCGGACCCGGGCGCGGGGCGCCGCTGGGCCGCCGAGCCGGTTCCGCTGACCGGTCGGCTGTCCGCCATCATGACCGCCCGGTTCGCCGCCCTGCCCGGGGCAGCGCGAGCCGCGCTGCTGCTCGCCGCGGTCGCCGACAGCCCGGACCTGACCGCCGCCGCGGTACCCGGGCTTTCCGTCGGCGCACTAGCTCCGGCGGAAGCAGCGGGCCTGATCCGGCTGGACACGCCAGGCCCGCAGTTCACCCATCCGCTTGTCCGGTCGGCCGTCTACCATGCCGCGCCGTTCGCCGAGCGTGCCGCGGCGCACCGGCAGGTCGCCGGTGCGCTGCGCGACCGGCCTGACCTGTACGCCTGGCACCTGGCGGCCGCGGCGCTGGAACCCGACGAGCAGGTGGCCTCACTGCTCGAGGACAGCGCGGCCCTGGCGCAGCGCCGCGGCGGCACGTGCCCTGGAACGCGCCGCCGAGCTCAGCCCTGGCGAGCCGGACAAGGCCCGGCGGCTGCTTGCCGCCGCCGATCTCGCCCTCCCCGCCGGGCAGGCCGACTGGGTACGCGAGCTGGCGGGCAAGGTCCTCACGCTGACATCCGGCCCGGACCTGCGCATCGCCGCCCGGCTGGATATCGGCTGGTCGCTGCTGTGGTCGAACCGGAACGCCGGCGCGCTCGATACCCTCATCTCCGTCGCCGCCGAGGCATCCCCGAGGCTGCCGGCCCTGGCGTGGGAGGCCACCGGGATGGCCGCCACGGTCGCCCATCAGACCGGGCTCCCCGAAGCGTGCGCCAAGGCACGTGTCGCCCTGGAAGCCCTCGACGCCCTGGGCGAGCCGGTGTCGTCGGCCGGGGACTGGCCAGCCTGCCGGGCTGACGAGCACCGGATATGGATCCGGGCATGCACGGACCCCTTCGGCGGCCGAGCCGAAACCGTCCCCTGCCTGCGACGGATAGCCGGCGGATCCGTCTCTGACGCGGGCAAGGTAGGCGGGGCGGCCTGGATCCTGGACGAGACCGAACTGGCGGTCAGGGTGCTGCGCGCCGCGCTCAGCCGGCTGCGCGCCCCCGGTGTCCGCGGCGCCAGCGGCGGCGTGCTGTGGGCGCTGGAGTGGGCGTGTATCGACAGCGGGCGCTGGGACGACGCGCTTGTCGCCGCCCGTGAGGCGAACGACATCGCCGCCGCCTATAAGATGGAAACCGTCGCCGCCTCGGCCGATCTGGCCACGGCGGCCGTGGCGGCCATGCGCGGCGACCATGACCGGGTAGC
>DATGVY010000764.1:0-10155 GCA_035299845.1 Streptosporangiaceae bacterium | reverse complement strand
CGCCGCTGGTCAGGTTGCCGCCGCCGATGGCCATGCTGCCTCCGCCGGCCAGGTTGCCGCCGCCGATGTCCTTGCTGCCGCCGTCGGCCAGGTTGCTGACCCTGCAGGCGAGGAGCCCGCCTGGCCGGGAGTTGTCGTCGTTGACCTGTGCTGCGGCTCAGGCGCGGTCGGCGTGGCGCTGGTCGCGGCCCTGGGCCGGGCCGAGTTGCACGCCGTCGATATCGACGCCGCCGCGGCGGCATGCGCTCGCCGCAATGTGGCCGCCGCCGGGGGCCAGGTGTACCAGGGTGACCTCTACGAACCGCTGCCCGCTACGCTGCGGGGCCGCGTCAGCATCCTGGTCGCCAACGTGCCCTACGTACCCACCGACGCGATCGGGCTGCTGCCGTCGGAGGCCCGGATGCACGAGCCGCGGATGGCGCTCGACGGTGGCGCGGACGGGCTTGACGTCATGCGGCGGGTGACCGCCGCAGCGCGGGAGTGGCTGGCACCGGGTGGCCACCTGCTCGTGGAGACCAGCGAGCGCCAGACACCGCAGGCCGTCGAAACCGTCGCCCACAACGGTCTGATCCCGCGGGTGGCCAGCTCCGATGAGCTGAACGCCACCGTTGTCATCGGGACCAGGCCCGGACTAGGCGTCCCGTGCCCATGAGCAGCGCGTCCACGAGCAGCGCGCCCACGAGCAGCGCGCCCACGAGCAGCGCGCCCATGATCGCGGAAACTTTGGCGGGCTCCAGAGGCTGTCGCACAACTGCCGTCCACTCATATGTAGTGGAGCGCCGGTCCATCTGAGGCAACTATTCGACCCTTCAAATGGGATCAACTACTCAAAACGCTGTGTTCCAGCAGCTTGACTTTTCAAGATCACGAGTTGTGCGACAGCCTCTCCAGCACCGCTTTGTTTCCGTGATCATGAAACTGGCCAGGCTCAGTTCCCGGCGCGGGCCAGGAACCGCTCGGTAGTGACCACCACCCGCTCGATGGTGCCGGCACCCACCACGTGCTCGTCCGGGGCGAGAGCCTGGTCTCGGCCTCCCGCTGGCCGGCCTCTCGCTGGCCGGCCTTTCGCTGGCTGGTCAGCTGGCGGCACAGCTCCGGACGGCTCCTCTCCAGGCGGCTCGCCAGGCACGTCCTCCCGGCGGGCGATGAAGCTGAACACCAGCCGCCGGCCGTCCACCTTGGTCAGCTCAGCCTCGACGACGAGACCAGCGCCCACCGGGCTGGCCCGACAGTGCTCAAGCGTCACCGACGTCCCCACCGTGGTCTCGCCGGGGCCCAGCTGTGGCATCACCGCCGCCACCGTCGCGGCCTCGGCCAGGGCCAGCAGCCGCGGCGTCCCGAGCACCGGCACGTCACCGCTGCCGAGCGCGACCGCCGAGTCCGACTTGGTGACGACGGCGCGGACCGACCCGCGCAAGCCGACGGCAAGGAGCATGCTGGCCACCCCGAATCACCCGATGACCGCGATCAGGTCGCCTTCCTGGACCACGTCGCCTTCCGCCACGGCCAGGTTCGTCAGGATGCCGTCGCCCTCCGCCAGGACGGGAATCTCCATCTTCATCGATTCAAGGATGACCAGGGTGTCACCGTCGCGCACCTGCTCCCCCGCGGCCGCCACGACCTTCCACACGTTGGCCACCATCTCCGCGCGAATCTCGGTCACGCCCGCCTCCTTGCGTCGTCGCCTGGCGAACCGCTGCCAAGGTCACCGGCACCATCATTGCCAATGTCAGCCCATGCCGGGACGCAGCCGGGCAATCACGGACGTGTCGTAGTCGCCGCTGGCGAACTCCCTGCTGGCCAGCAGCTCGGCGAGGAAGGGGAGGTTCGTCTTCGGCCCCGTGATCACGAAGGCCGCTACCGCTTCGCGCGCCCGCGCGATGGCCGCCTCCCGGCTGCCGCCGTGCACGCACAGCTTCGCCAGCAGCGGGTCGTAGAACGTGGTCACTTCATTGCCCGCGGCGTACCCCGCGTCTACCCGGATGCCGGGGCCGGACGGCTCGTTCCAGCTGATGATCTTTCCGGGGCTGGGCAGGAACCGCCTCGGGTCCTCGGCGTAGACCCGCAGCTCGATCGCGTGCCCGTTGAGCGCGACGGCACCCGGATCGAAGGTCACTGCGAGCCCCGCGGCGATCAGGAGCTGCTGCTCCACCAGGTCGATCCCGGTCACCAGCTCGGTGACCGGATGCTCGACCTGGAGCCTGGTATTCATCTCAAGGAACACGAAATCCTGCGCCGCCGTGTCCACCAGGCACTCGACGGTCCCGGCGCCGCGGTAGCCGACGGCCTGGCCGGCCCGGACGGCCGCGGCCAGCATCGCGTCCCGCAGGCCGGCGGCGAGCCCGGGCGAGGGGGTCTCCTCGGCGACTTTCTGGTGCCGGCGCTGCGCGGAGCAGTCACGCTCGCCGAGGGCGACCACGCTCCCGTCGGCCAGGCCGAGGATCTGGATCTCGACGTGGCGGGCGCGGCCGATGTAGCGCTCAAGCAGGATCGCGGGATTGCCGAAGAACCGCTCTGCCCGCGACCTGGCAGTCTCGAAGGCGGCGCGCAGCTCGGCGGCATCAGCCGCGGCGCTCATCCCGATGCCGCCGCCGCCCCCTGCGGCCTTGACCATCACGGGGTAACCGAGCCGCTCGGCCTCGGCGACCGCCGCGGACGCGTCGGTGACCGGCGCCCTGCTGCCCGCGGCAACCGGCAGGCCCGCTCGCTCCATCAGGTTCCTTGCGCTGATCTTGTCGCCCATCTGCTGGATCGCGGCAGGCGGCGGGCCGACCCAGGCCAGTCCCTCGGCGATGACCCTGGCCGCGAAGGACGGGTTCTCCGCCAGGAAGCCGTAGCCCGGATGGACGGCGCGGGCACGCGTCTGCCTGGCGGCACCGATCACGGCCTCGATATCCAGATAGCTACGGGCTGGCGCCGCCGGGCCGAGCAGCACAGCCTCGTCAGCCTCCCGCACGAACGGCAGCTCGGCGTCGGCCTCGGAATAGACCGCTATCGCCCGGATCCCCATCCGGCGGACAGTCTTGATCACTCGCCGCGCGATCTCGCCGCGGTTGGCGACGAGAACCGATTCGAGCACCCGGGCAGCTTAGCGGCCCCGGCAGTAGGGCGCTGGATCAGGGAGCGGGTCATCCACGCCCGGCTGGCCAGGCGGCGGAGAAAAAGCGGAGCTATGCGCGACGACGACAACGCCGCCAGGCGGGATACGGGCGCCCGCGAGCCCGGCAGCCCTGCTGCCGGGGCCGCTTACCGGCGGCTGAACCGCCGCCTGCCCGCGACCTCACTCAGCGCCTCAACGACGCCGGCGTCGTATTCGAGCGCGGTGTCCAGCCGGAGCCGTTCGAGCGCGGCCGCGCTGCGATCCCGGTCGGTCGAGCTGCCGACCAGATCATCGAAGGCGTTGGCGGCGCGGATGATCCGGCTGCCGACCGGCGGCACGGGACCAACCCCGCGGACCGGCAAGCTCTGGCAGCGGACCAGCTCGGCGACCCGGTCCAGCACGCCGGCCTTCGCGATGACATCAGCGCCGAGCTCGGCGATGCGCTGCTGGTCGGCGCGCGACACCAGGACGGTGGCGCCGCCGGGGATCGGGTCGCGCAGCGATAGCTGCCCGATGTCATGCATGAGAGCGGCGTACTCGAGGTCGAGGAGGTCAGGCTCGCTCATCCCAAGCTCACGGCCGACGGCCACGGCGAGCACGCTGACCCGGCGGGAGTGCCCGCCCTCCACGTACCCGCCCACCTCGGTGACCCTGGCGAGGGCGCGCACGGTCTGCAGGTACGTCGACCGGATCGCGGCGTACCGCCGGAACGCCAGCTGGGTGACGAGCAAGGGCACGACGAAGACGGCCAGTCCTGCTTTCCCCATGGTCTCGGTCGCGAACACGATGATCATCGCGGATGCGCCCACCGCCGCGCCGAGCGGCCATTGCACCCGCATCTCATCCCACAGCGCGACGCCGAACTTGGCCCCGAGGTCGTCCGCCCTGATCAATGCCCCGATCACGGCGTCAATGAGGCACCCGAAGATCACCAGGACCGTCATCACGCTGGCCGCCAGCCACCACTGGCCGGCGATCAGGTGCAGGCCGGCCAGCGGTCGGAAGATGAACGCGACGCAGGACACCGCGACCAGCCGGGACGCCATCCCGGTCAGGCCGACCGGCCGGCCTGCCGCCATGTGCGGCAGCGCGCCGATGGTCATGGCGACCGCCGCGACCGCGATGACCTGCAGCGGGGAGACCAGGGTGGGCAGGTGGGGACCGGGCAGGCGCTTGACGTAGAGCAGCAGCGCATAGGCCATCGCCCCGGCCGTCGAGATAGGCGCAGCCTCCCTGCCGCCGGGCAGGGCGAGCCTGAGCAGTTCGCCGAGTGCGATGAGAATGCCGAACGCCACGGCGTTGTGCGGCGCGAGGACACGGACGGTGGCGGTGTTCGCGATCGCGGCAACCATCAGCATCCCGGCGGCGGCCAGCAGCAGCAGCCGCCCCGAGTCCATGGCCTGCCAGGACGACCACCGCTCGGCAGGCTGCTGGGCCGTCACTGCCGCCTCGCCGTCACTGCCGCCTCGCCGTCACTGCCATCTCGCCTCACAGGCTCTCGACGACCCGGAGCGGCGCCGTCGGGTCGTCGTGGTCCTGCGCTGTGACAGTCTGGTGATCAAGCGGTGCGGCGGCCGGCTCCGGCAGCTTCCAGCCGTCCCGCTGCAGCGCCGAGATGAACGCGTCGACCAGCGCGGGGTCGAACTGGCTGCCGGATCCGTTGCGGAGTTCGCTGACCGCCTCGTCGACCCCGCGCGCCTGCCGGTAGGAACGGTTCGACGTCATCGAGTCGAAGGCGTCGGCGACGGCGATGACCCGGGCAAACTCGGGAATCTCGTCAGCGGCGAGGCCCATCGGGTAGCCCTTGCCGTCGATCCGCTCGTGGTGGTGCATGATGCCGGTGAGCGCCTCGTCCAGGAAGCCGATCTCCCTGACAATTTCCAGGCCGCGCATCGGGTGCAGCTGAATCGCCGCGTACTCCTCCTCGCTCAGCGCACCGGTCTTCTGCAGCACCTTCGTGGGAACTCCCAGCTTGCCCACGTCATGCAGCATGCCGGCGTACCTGATGGCATCCACCCGGTCCGGCCGCATGCCGACTTCCCTGGCGATCATGCCCGACCCCCTGGACACGCGCTCGCTGTGGCCGCGGGTGTAGAAGTCCTTCGTCTCGACTGCCTGGCAGAGCGCCTCCATCGTGGCCGAGTAGGCACGCTGCTGCTCGGCGAACTGCCCCATCGCCCACCGGGCGACGAAGAGCGGGACCAGGACGAGGACCGCGGCGAAGGCTCCCGTAACCGTCCAGAGGGCCGCGATGAGCAGGCCAAGGACCGCATAGCCAAGGTCAGACGCCAGCAGCAGCGGCAGGCCGGACTCCATCCGGCGCCGGTCCCGCAGCCGTCCCTCCTTCCTGTTCAGCCGGAGCGCTCCCCACAGGAGCCCGTGGTTGGTGGCCACGTGCACGACGGCGGCAGCGGCGAACGGCCAGATGATCGCGGGAAACTCTGCTGGCATGGGCTTGCCCACGTGGCCGCGGAGTGCGAGGTAGGCATGCCCGGCCGCGTACCCGGACAGGGCATACATGGCGCCATTGAAGAGCCGCTCGCCCAGCATCAGGTGACGGCGCAGGCTGAGCACGGAGATCACGCCCACCAGGGCGGCGCCCGCCGGACCGAGCAGCATCACCGCCGCGAGCGTGGCTGACGAGCTCGGGGACCACGCGGACTGCCCTGAGGCCAGCGGCGTGGGTGTTGAGTCGCAGATCAGGAACAGCAACTGCAAGACGCCCAGCTCGATCCACCAGCCAGCACCCTGGTCACCGAGGCGCATCGGGGCGACGAGCGCCACGGTCATGATCACGACCGCGGCGATGTAGAGCCACGCGGCCCTGGACACTCTGCCCATGACTCCTCGCATTCGCTCCCGATGACCAGCGACGGCGCACCCCCTGACCGGCTGACGATCCGTGCTGACCTGGCATCGATCAGCTGCGCGTAGCTCCGGCACCACTCAGAGTAACGTGAAGCTTACCGATTTCGGGGTGGCTTTGAACACATTGAGCACATTGAGTAGTCAGACGAGTACTGTGCGTAATAACCGGTGGCTGCCGACGCTCGTCAATACCCGTCGTCGGAAGGCTAGCGCGGGCGGGCTATTCCGCGCGGAATTCTGTCACCTCAAGAACCTCGAGTTCGACCCGGACGGCCTGGATACGGCTCAGCACCTTGGTGCGCAGGTCGCTCGGCACCGGCTCGGCACCACAGTGCTTGTGCACAAGCCGCTTCACTGCCTCTTCCAGCCCGTACTCACGCAGGCACGGCCCGCATTCATCGAGATGCTCCCGGATCTCCGCGCATCCGGCGTCCTCGATCTCGCCGTCCAGGTAGCTGTACACGCGCGCGAGAACCTCGCTACAGGGCACCTCGTGCGGTCTGCCGCAGCTCATCTCGCGTCCCTCCCGGGTTCCTCACCCGACGACGACGCCTCGCCATTACTGGCTGCTGCCGCTCGCACCAGGCCGCGGTCGGCCGCATAGTCCTGCAGCATCTCGCGTAGCTGCCTGCGGCCACGGTGCAGGCGTGACATAACGGTACCGATCGGAGTGCCCATGATGTCGGCGATCTCCTTGTAGGCGAACCCCTCCACATCAGCCAGGTACACCGCGATCATGAATTCTTCCGGCAGCGCCTGCAGCGCCCGCTTGACATCGGAGTCGGGCAGCCGCTCCAGCGCCTCAGCCTCGGCTGACTTCAGCCCCGACGAGGTGTGCGACGCGGCTCTGGCCAGCTGCCAGTCCTCGACCTCCTCCGTGCCGGCCCGCTGCGGTTCGCGCTGCTTCTTGCGGTAGGAGTTGATGAAGGTATTCGTCAGGATCCGGAACAGCCAGGCCTTCAGGTTGGTACCCGGCTGGAACTGATGGAACGAGGCATACGCCTTGGCGAACGTCTCCTGCACCAGGTCCTCGGCGTCCGCCGCGTTGCGGGTCATCCGCATCCCCGCGGAGTACAGCTGATCCAGGTACGGCAAGACATCGCGCTCGAAGCGCTCACCGCGCTCCTGCAGTGTCTCAGGGACCGGACCCACCTCCTCCGCGATTCTCGCTTCCCTGCGGCTGCCATGCCAGCCGTATAGGCCGGAGGATATCTTGCCAGGGCCGGCGGACCCGCGGGCAGCCACCGGCGTCAGGGCGTCGCGTGGCCTGCACCCAGCTAGGGACATGCGGTGTGCAACGCGCCACCGATGCGCTTCATTCCGGCACCGGGATCAGCGCCGCCGCCTGTCCCGCTTAGCCTGGCAGGTCACGCAGCGTGCCGCGTCCGGCCTGGCCTCGAGCCGCCCTTCCGGAACTGCGGCACGGCAATCGTCGCACACCCCGTAGGTGCCCTGCTCGATGCGATGCAGCGCGCTGAGAACCGCGGAGCGCTGCTGCCGCACCGCAGCCAGCATCGCCGCCGCCCGCTGCGTCTCCGTGAGGTTAGCGCCCGCATCCGCCGGATCCTGCAGATACTCCGGTGCCAGGTCAGGTCGCGGGCCGGATCCCTCCAGCACCGATATCGATCGGTCGAGTTCGTCGCGGATCTCTTCCAGGCGCTTACGCGCGACGACGGCATCCATCCGATCCTCACCTCCTCTCCGCACAGGGCGGGGGCAGCACACTGTCCTGAGACCGCTACCCAGTCGCTCAGCGGGGTCAGAACAACGTGTCGCGACTGCTACCCGAGGCTCCCCGGGACGCGGCGCTGGGTAATCTCGGCGACCGGGCAGGCGGCTCCGCTGGCGATCCCGCGGAGCCGTGCTCGGCAGCGCCGGGCTCGGCGCGCTCGATCAGCAGGGGCCCGTTGTTGCGCACCGAGTTGACTGCCGTCGATACGGGATACGAGATCAGGCCGCCGGAGCCGGCCGGGGCAAGCAGGCCGAGCAGGTCGCTGGTGTCGTTATTGCCGGGATCGAGCCAGTCCGTCCACAGCTCCGGCCTGATCACCATCGGCATCCTGTCGTGAATCCGGCCGAGCTCATCCGGGGCGCTGGTGGTGATGATCGTGGAGGTCCACAGCCACGCGTCCGGGTGGTCATCGGGGAATTCCGGGTTCCGCCAGAGCTCGTAGAGGCCGGCGAACGCGAGCGGCCCGCCGTCCGCGCGGCAGATGTAGTACGGCTGCTTGGCCGCCTTGGCGTCGCCGCCGGGCCGGTACCACTCGTAGTAGCCGTCGGCAGGCAGCAGGCACCTGCGGCGCGCGAACGCGCGGCGGAAGGCCGGCTTGACACTGACGGTCTCGGCCCGCGCGTTGATCAGGCGGCTGCCGATCGACCGGTCCTTGGCCCAGTACGGGACCAGGCCCCAGCGGACCACGCGGAGCTCTCTCGCCTCGCCACTGGCCTGGCTGTCTGCCGCGGGCTGGCGGTCGCCTGCAGGCTGGCCGTCACCTGCAGGCTGGCCGTCACCTGCAGGCTGGCCGTCGCCTGAGGGCTGGCCATCACCGGCCTGACCTGCCCTGGCCTGCTCACCCGCGGCCTGGCCGTCGGCTGCCCGCCCGCCGGTGCCGCGGGGACGACGGGTGAGGACTGCATAGACGGGCTTGGTCGGGGCGACGTTGTAGTCGGGCTCCAGTGGCTCGGAAACCCGGTCGCGCTCGATGCGGAACTCCTCAAGGAGCTCAATACGCTGGCGCGCAGACGCGTACCGACCACACATGTCCTCTACCTTGGCAGCACATCGAAGGCCTGGGGGAAGCACAGATTGTCGCAGTTCATAGCCAAGATCCGGGTTTGCCAAACCTTGCCGGGGCGACCAGTCCGTTGGCGGGGGAAATCTGCCGTATCCGGGAAATCTGCCTGCTGCTCGCCCTGCGGCGATCCGCGGCGGCGCCAGCCTGGCCACTGCGGCACTCATCGGCACCGATCCGCGACCCGCTGAGCCAGTACGCTCACATCATGAAGGGCTGTCCTGTGCACGGCAGCTGGCCTGACCAGCGCGCCCCGGGTTCGACGGCTTGCGGGCGGCAATGCTGAGGCGGCCACCCTGAGCCGGCGGGCCGGGTACGCCGGCCTGGACGAGGACGACGTGCGGGTCAGGCCGGGCAAGGGCTCGCGGCCGAGGACCCGGCGCAGGCCCGCCCACGAGGACGCCGCCGAGGCATTCGTCGCTGCGGTCGACCGGGGCAGGTACCGCTGCTTCGTCGGCGACCGGGCTGTCACCGCGATGGGCGCGCGGGAACTCGGGCATCGCCGGGTGGTCGTCGGCGACCTGGTCAGGCTGAGCGGCGATATTTCCGGGGCGCCTGGTGCGCTTGCCCGGGTGGTGAGCGTCCTGCCGCGGACTTCCGTGCTCCGCAGGTCGGCCGATGACACCGATCCGGTCGAGCGGGTGATCGTCGCGAACGCCGAGCAACTGGTGATCGTCTGCGCGCTGGCTGATCCGCCGCCAAGGACCCGGCTGATCGACCGGTTCCTGGTGGCCGCCTACGATGCGGGCCTCGACCCGCTGCTCTGCCTGACCAAGTCGGACCTGGCGTCGCCAGCGGAGATCCTGGCCGTCTACGCCCCGCTGGGCCTGCGGCACGTGGTCACTGGTCGCGGGCCGGGTGCCGAGGTCGTGCCCGGCGACCTGCGCGCTGAGCTGGCCGGCCGGGCCAGCGTGCTGGTCGGCCACTCGGGCGTCGGCAAGTCAACCCTCGTCAACGCCCTGATCCCGGCGGCCGAGCGGGCGGTCGGGATGGTCAGCCCGGTGACCGGGCGGGGCCGCCACACCTCCTCGTCGGTGGTGGCGTTCCGGCTGCCCCGCGGCGGCTGGATCATCGATACTCCGGGACTGCGCGGCTTCGGCCTCGGGCACATCGCGCCGGACCGCGTGCTGCGGGCGTTTCCCGACCTGGCCGGGGGCCTTGAGCGGTGCCCGCGCGGCTGCACCCACGCCGATGCCGACTGCGCCCTGGACGAATGGGTGGCCGATCAAGACGACAGCGGCGCGCTGCGCGCCAGGCTCGACTCGCTCCGCCGGCTACTGCGCAGCCGGGAGGGCGGCGACCCTGGCGGGGACATTGACCGATCCGGGGATCACCGGTCCCGGGACAGCGATCGGTCCGGAGACGGCGGCACGGACGACGATCCCGGCACGGACA
>DATGVY010000763.1:0-2461 GCA_035299845.1 Streptosporangiaceae bacterium | reverse complement strand
AACGGCGTCTGGGGCCGGGCGATCGCGGTGCCCGGCCTGGGCGCGCTGAATACGCACGGAGACGCCAGGGTCGAATCGGTGTCGTGCGCGTCGCCGGGCAACTGCACGGCCGGCGGGAACTACGACGGCGACCCTAGCTACGGCGACGGCTATGGGAAGGGGTACGTAGTCAGCGAGAAGAATGGCACCTGGGGCCACGCAATCAACGTGCCGGGCCTGCGGGCACTGCACGCGGGCCAGTACTCCGACGTCAAGGCGGTGTCATGCGCCTCGCCGGGCAACTGCGCCGCCGGCGGCTTGTACGCCGATGGCTCGGGCGGCCAGGCGTTCGTGATCAGCGAGAACAACGGCGCCTGGGACCAGGCGATCAACATGCCCCGCGTGGAGGCCCTGAACAAGGGCGGGGCAGCTGAGGTCACCTCCGTGTCGTGCCTCCCAGCCGGGAACTGCGTGGCCGGCGGGTCCTACAGGGACAGCCACCCTCACTTCCAGGCATTCGTTACCTAATAGGACGGCACGCGCACCCGCCCAGCCCCCTTCGCCGGCCCTTCCCGGGCATCCCGGGCAAGCCGACCTGAACGCCCGGGCGCAACCCGGCATGCTCACCGCCGGGCCCGGCTAGCGAACCAGACGTTCAGCGTGTCGCGGCCGGCAATACCGATCAGACATTCTTAATCAGCGATCTGGCGGAGAACTGGTGCGGCGCTGGTTGCGTTCACGACTCCCCATCCAGGCGCGACGCCTCGTTTGCCGGTCGTTAGCTGAGACACCTTCCAGCGTCGTTTCGGCCTGTACATACGGCAGCCGTATTTCGTGACCTGTCGCTGCAGCCGGTTCGCTCTGATGGCCTGATGTGCGCGGATCGGGCAGATCACGGCGTGTTGATCACCGGATGAGGGCGGTCGCCCCATGATCATCGCCTTGTGACAGATTCTGATCCTAGGGCGGCCGCTGCCGCCATGGTAGGCGCCGGGCTGGCCCGCGAGAAACGAAACGAGCTGACAGGCCTGCTCTCGGCGCATTTCGCCCGGTGGGAGCCGGTCCGGCAGGCCGGCAAGTACATCGACGCCCTGATGAGCGATCTGCCGGACAAGAACTGCTGGTCACTGGCGCAGCACGCGGGCGATCTCTCTCCGGACAAGATGCAGCGCCTGCTGGAACGGGCCGCGTGGGACCAGCCGGCCGCGATGCGGACGGTCCGCGACTTCGCGGTGGCGGGCCTGGCCTGCCCGGACGGCTTAACGGTGCTGGTCCTGGATGAGAGCGGCCAGGTCAAGCAGGGGACGCATACCGCCGGGGTCAAGCCGCAGTACGTCGGCTGTGCCGGCCGGGTCACCAACGCGATCAACTTCGTGAACGCCACCTACTCCACCGCCCGCGGGCACACCCTGACCGGCTCCCGGCTGTGGGTTCCCGAAGAGCACCTGACCGACCCCGCGACCCGCGCCATGATGGGCATCCCCGATCACCTGCAGCCCGCGACCAAGCCGCAGCTCGGCGCGCAGATGCTGGCCGAGACGCTGGAGGCCGGCATCGAGGTGCCCTGGCTGGCCGCTGACGAGGTCTACGGCCAGGACCCCGGGCTGCGGGACCTGTGCGAGGAACGCGGCGTCGGCTACGTGCTCGGGGTGGCCTGCTCGTTCCGCGTGACCCTGCCCTCCGGCGCGAGAATGCGCGCCGACAAGGCCCTTACAAAGGTCCCCGAGCGGGCCTGGACGATCACCTCGTGCGGCGCCGGGTCCAAGGGCGACCGCCGCTACGCCTGGGCCTGGATCGCTGCCCGGGACCGCCGCCGCCACCTGCTGATCCGCCGCAACCTGCACGACCCCGCCCGCATCGACTACTTCTGGTGCTTCGTGCCCGAAGGCCGCCCGGTCTGCCTGCCGATCCTGGCCAGCGTCTGCGGCCGCAGATGGACCGTCGAGGAAGACCACGAATTCGGCAAGGACCAGTTCGGCTACGACCACGCTCAGGTCCGCCTGTACACCCCGGTCATGCGGCACCTGACCCTGGTCATGGCCGCCCTGGCGATCTGCGCCGTCACCACCGCTGACCTGCGGGACACCAGCCCGGCCCCGCCGCTGCCGACCCGAGCCGACGAGCTGCCGCCCCAGGATCCGGGGCTGATCCCGTTCACCGTCCCCGAGATCAGACGGCTGTACATCCTGTTCCACCAGACCCTGCACAGCATCACCCACGGACTGCGCTGGTCCCGATGGCGACGCCGGCACCAGGCCCGCGCCCGCTGGCACCACCACCGAACCCGGCTCCGCGAATTCGAGACCTTCCCATGATCAGATAACGAAGTACGGCTGCCGTATGAGCGCGACCGCTGCTTTCCTGGCATGCTGTTGTCCCCTCAATCTTTCGACATTAGGTCAGCCATCAGACCCAGGAACCTCCTTCCGAGTTCCTCCCGGCTGTGCCGGGAATATGACGGGGCGCCTCGCGGCGCAGGCAA
>DATGVY010000762.1:0-14598 GCA_035299845.1 Streptosporangiaceae bacterium | reverse complement strand
GAAAGGCAATCCGGTGCCGACTCTGCGCCGAATAACAAGTGTGGCTATCGCGAACGACAAATGGCTGGCCGGGCGGGGGCTGATCACCGGGCTGCTGACCGGGGCCGTGGCAGTCGGCGTGGCGCAGCTGGTGGCCGGGGTGACCGGCCCGGGCGGCTCGCCGGTGGTGGCCGTCGGCAGCATGTCCATTGACTTTACCCCCCCTCCGGTCAAGAACTTCGCGATCACGGCGTTCGGCTCCAACGACAAGCTTGTCCTGGTCAGCGGCATCCTGGTGGTGCTAGCGCTGTTCGCTGCGGTGGTCGGCGTGGCGGCCGTCCGGCGATTTTCCCGCGGCCTGGCCGGCCTGGCGATCTTCGCGGCCATCGGCCTGATTGCGGTAGTCACCAGGCCGACATCGTCCGTCACCGACGTCCTGCCGACGCTGGCCGGCGCGGCCGCCGGGGCGATCGCGCTCTACTACCTGGCAGCGCGGGCCGGCGCACCGGCCAGGACGGCCCCCGGCAGCGGCGCGCCTGCTGGCACCGGCATCCGGGCCGGCACTGGCCAGCAGGATGGCGACAGCCGCCCCGGCGGCGGGACTTCCGCGCCGCCCTGGCCGCCGCAGCCGTCAGGCCAGGGATGGCCGGCCCCGGTATCCGCCGGACCGGAGCGACGGCGCTTCCTGGTCGTCAGCGCGGCGGCCGCGGGAACGGCAGCGGTGGCGGGCTTCGGTGGCAGGCTGCTGGACGAGCGGTCCAGCGTGGCGCAGGCGCAAGCGACGCTGCGGGTACCCGCGCCCGCGCAGCCCGGGCCTTCGCTGCCGGCCGGCACCGACTTCAAGATCCCCGGCCTGAGCTCGTTCATCACGCCGAACAACACGTTTTACCGGGTTGACACCGCGATCGTGCTGCCGGAGGTGCCGCCTGCCAACTGGAGCCTGCGGATCCACGGAATGGTACAGCGGCAGATGGTGGTCAGCTTCAAGGAGCTGCTCCGCCGTCCGCTGATCGAGGACTACATCACGCTCTGCTGTGTGTCGAATACCGTCGGCGGCCCCTACATCGGCAACGCGCGCTGGGTGGGCGCCAGCCTCGCCAGCCTGCTCCGCCAGGCCGGCATCCGGGCCGGGGCCGACCAGTTGCTGTGCACCTCGGCCGACGGGTTCACCTCCGGCACCCCGGTCCAGGCCGTGATGGACGGCAGGGACGCGATGCTCGCCGTCGCCATGAACGGCTCGGCCCTGCCGGTCGCGCACGGCTTCCCGGTCCGGATGGTCGTCCCCGGCCTGTACGGATACGTGTCGGCGTGCAAGTGGATCACCGATATCGAGGTGACCACGTTCGCTGCGAACCATGCCTACTGGACGGTGCGCGGCTGGGACCAGCAGGCGCCGGTCAAGACGGAGTCCCGGATCGACATCCCGAACGGGCAGGCACCGCTGAAGCCGGGCCGGATCACCGTGGCGGGCGTCGCCTGGGCGCAGCACAAGGGCATCGCCGCGGTGGAGGCCCGGGTCGACAACGGGCCGTGGCATGAGGCGCGGCTGGCCGCCGTTCCCGGTCTCGACACCTGGCGGCAGTGGATGTGGGAGTGGGAAGCCGCCGCGGGCAATCACGTCATCCAGGCGCGGGCGACCGACAAGACCGGTTATACGCAGACGCCGGCGCAGGCGCCGCCGGAACCGAACGGCGCGACCGGGTATCCAGGCGTCTCGGTGGTCGTCAGCCACGCATAGCGGCCTTCAGAGAAGCTGGTCGCGGAACTGGCCGGACAGGTAGGCGCCCAGCCAGCGGCCGAGTTCGCGGAAGAACGGCCTGCTCTCAGCTCCGCCGGGCGGAAGCGGCCCGGTCAGTCCTTCGTCAATCCGCAGCCAGGTGACGTGCGGACCGAGCCGGGTGGTGCCATGCCCGCCGCCCTGGCGCCTGAGCCGTTTCCGCCGTGGCCCGTCCTCGGGTGCCTCCCAGTCGGCCGCAGTGCACATCACCAGCACCGGGCAGGCGATGTCAAGACCTCGCCGAAGTTGCCGCTGTGCCCCGGCGAGTAGGCCGGGCAGGCGGCCGCCGTCGGCCCACGCGGTGTCGGCCTCGCCACCCTGGCCGGCCGGCGCGGCTGGCGCCTGGCTTGCTGAGGTGGCTGGCGTGGTCTGGCCGGCCGGCGCGGCTGGCGCCCGGCTTGCTGAGGTGGCTGGCGTGGTCTGGTCGGCCGGCGCGGCGTGGCCGTCTGACGCGGTCTGGCCGGCCGAGCCGGCCTCGCCGTCCGAAGCTGTCTTGCCCGGCAGGCCCGCCTCGCTGGTCCTGCTGCCTTTCCTTAAGCGCCCGAACATGCGCTGGCGGCTGCCACTGCCGAATGCCGGGCTGGCCAGGATGAGCGCATCCGCTGGCCCGCTCTGGCGGCGCGCGTCGCACCACAGCGCGGCGATAAGGGCGCCCGCCGCGTGGGCGCTGACCACCACCGTGTCGATGGCCTCGGAGTCCCTGAGATACGCCGACATGGCGTCGAGCGCGCCGAAGCACTCACTGAGGTCCGCCGCGCCGCGCCGGCCGGCCGCCGGCTGATCGAGCTGGGCCTGCGGGCGCAGGTCGGCGACGTAGAAGTCAAATCCCCGCTCGGTGTACCAGCTGGCGAGGTCTTCCGGCACGAAGGAGTCGGCCAGGCAGTGCAGGTAGAGCACTGCGCGCTTGCTGGTGCGCGCGGAACGACGCCGGAGCATGGCAGCGTTCCGGCAGCCTGGCTCCTCGGGCGCGGGCGGAAGCTGCACGGCTTCATACCCATCGAGCACCCCGTCGTGCTCCGCGATGATGAGACCCATCAATCCCCCGTCCTCCGTCCGGCTGTCCCCAGCAGCCCATGGCCGAGGGCCGCCGGTGCCGCTGCTGGCTGTGCCAGCCGCCTGCGCTTCCCGGGCACCAGCCGTCCCACCCCCGCTCCCTGTCCCGGGCACCAGCCGCCCAGCCGCGCTACCTGTGCCGGCTTCCCCGGGCATAGGGGAGCGGACGAGAACGCCCGGCCGCAGACGCGACACGGACCTCGGAGCGTTACGGCCAGTCTCGCATCGTTACCGGACTGCGGCATGCAAACACGCGGAGCAACCGGGCCATCGCTACCCGGCAGATCCCAGTTCGCCCGCAAGTTCCCTGAGCCTGGACAGAGCGTCAGCTACGCAACCGGGCTGCTCGTGCCAGGGCAGCTGGCCAGCCGCCGGAACGATGACTACCTCCGACGGCCGGCCGTCCGGGCGCGCTGGCCGGGAGGCCGCGCCGCTATGGCCGGCCGGCTGGCTCAGTCTCCGGCGGGTGCGCGGATTGCTCGCAGGCCGCGGTCGATGAAGCGGATCATCCAGTCGAAGCTCTCGTCGGGGTCCCCGCCCCACTGGAAGCCGCCGGAGGCCTGCAGCACGGCGAATCCGTGCACGGTGCAGCGGATGGCACGGATGGCGTGGTCCATCTCGCCGTCGCCGATGCCGTATCCCCGCAGCACGGCGGCGATGGAGGCCAGGACCCGGGCGCTGGCCTTGAAAAGCGGGTCATCCGGGCCGGGGAAATCCGGTCCGGCGGCGCAGCCGATGCTGAGACCGGTAGCAGGCAGCTACAGGCCGTTGGGCCAGCTGATCGATACCGGGGCAACGAGCGGGGTGCCGACCTCGAGCTGGATCTGGGCGTGCGCGGCGAGCGGGATGTCGCGGGGGTTGCCCTGGTTCACCCGGCCGTTGTAGATGGCGGTGACATGTCCCCTGGCCGGCCCGACCTGGCCCGGCCCCAGCGGCTGGCCCCACTCGTCGAAGAAGTTGCCCAGGGTGTAGCTGCGCCTAACGGGCGACTCGATGTGGATGATGCCGTCCGCGGCGTGGGTATGCAGCCAGTAGAAGCAGTTCCCGCTGGCGATGAACTGGCCTTGGGCGGTGTTCTGCGCGCGGGCCCCGGGAATCCCGATCGCGGCAGGGATCTGGCGGGGCGAGCCGTTCACGAAGATGGTCAGGTGCGCGTGGACGTGAAAGATGGTCTGCTCGCTGGACTGGCAGCTGATGCCGTCGATGCGCTGCCCGGCGATCTGGCCGGCGGTGGCCAGCGGAGCAGCACCGGGGACCGGGACGCCCTCGGGACCTGCCGGGCCGGGCGATGGCGCCGGCGATAGCTTGCCTAGCGTGCTCAGCGCGGCGAGCTTCAGCTGCGCCGAGCCGCCGCCCGTCACTGCGAGCGTGATTGCCACGGCCGCGGCGGCCGCAACCGCCACTGCGCCTATCCCGGCCAGCCACATCCGGCGGCGTCGGCGCCGCGCCTCCAGCGCCCGCATCCGCGCAATTCTCTCGCGGGCCTTCTGCTGGTTTCTGCTGCCCTTGGACACGGCACCTATCTCCTCATCGGCCGCCCGCCTGGCAGGACGGGCTAGACAGCGCGGCCGGGGCGGGCGCGGGCGGGCGGGCGCGAGCGCGACGGCCATCATCTACGATCTACGTACGTAGACAGTAGCATCGGACGGCCTGGGGAGCAGAACTGGCCGCCGTATGCTGGCCGCGAGGATGCGGGAGGTGGCGTGCGCGGGTTCGGTGACCTGGAAACGGTGATCATGCACCTGGTGTGGGATCGCGACAGCCCGGTGACCGTCCGGGAGTTGCTCGACGAACTGCGGCAGGAGCGGGTGATCGCGTACACCACGGTGATGAGCACGATGGATAACCTGCACAGGAAGGGATGGCTCGCCCGGGCCAAGGAGGGCAAGGCATACCGCTACACGGCGACGGCTAGCCGCGAGGAATACAGCGCGCGGCTGATGCGGGAGGCGCTGGCCGGCGGCGGGGACACCGAGGTGGTGCTCAGTCATTTCGTCGCCCAGATGGGCGGTGCGGAGTCCGAGGTGCTGCGCGCGGTGGTGCGCCGGCTGGCTGGCCAGCGGCCCGGATGAGGCCCGCGCTGCTGGTGTTCCTCTACGCCCTGGCGGTGGCGTGGTGGGTGCCGGCGCTGCTCACGCGGCTGACCGCACGCGGCATCAGCGCCCGGCTGGGGCTGGCGGCATGGCTGGCCGCGATGGTGAGCGCGCTGGCCTCCGCGGTGGTGGCGTTGCAGTTTCTGGTCAGGGCGGCCATCGCGGGCTGGTCCCGGCTGGCAGAGGCGGTATGCCGCTCGGTCGCTGGAGGAGCGTGCGCCCCGGTGGTATACCGGAGCGCGATCTTCGAGCTCGCCCTGGGCGTGGCCGCGATCGTCGCCGCGCTGACGGTGGCGGTGCTGGCCTGGCGTTACGGGCGCAGCGTGCAGCGGGCCCAGCGGCGGACCCGCGCGCACGCCGAAGTTGCCCGGATGACCGGCCGCAGGCTGCCGGGCGCCAGCGCCGCCGTGGTGCTCGATGCTCCGCAGCCGGTCGCGTACTGCGTACCCGGCCGCCCCGCCATTATCGTGCTCACCAGCGGAGCCCTGGCAGTTCTCGATCCTGCACAGCTCGCGGCAGTGCTCGCACATGAGCGGGCTCACCTGGCCGGCCGCCACCACTTGCTGATCGCGCTCACCCGGGGTCTCGCCGCAGTCTTCCCCGCTGTGCCGCTGTTCACGCAGGGGCCCATGGCGGTGGCGCGGCTGGCCGAAATGTGCGCTGACGACGCCGCGGCATGCCATAGCGGCCGTCGCACGCTCGTCGCGGCGCTGCTGGCGATGGGCACCGGCGCTGCCGTGCCGGCCGCTGCCCTCGGAGCCACCGCCTGCGCGGTTACCGCCCGCGTGCAACGGCTACTTGAGCCTCCGCGCCGTGCCCGCCACGCCCGCTACTGCCTGGCCCTGATCACCGTGGTGCTGCTGCTGGCCCTGGTATCCAGTCTCGTCGCCGCGTCCGCCGGCCCTCTCGCCGCCCGCGGCATCAGCATCGGCTGACCGATAGTGCCAGTACGGCCGCTGGCTTCGAGATCCTGGCGGCGGCACTCGATGTCAGCCCGCAGCCCGCACCGGGTGGCCGCTCGTGGCCATCAGCGGGCAGCCACCGTGGACCCCGGCGGCGCGGGCTGGTGAGGCAGCGCTCCGGTATCTGCCCGTCGCCCGCTGAGGCTCCTGTCTCGCCTGAGGCCGGCGAGACCAGTCACACTAAGCTCGGTGTCCAGCCGGGCGTGCGCCAGGCCGGATCACTGCGCCAGGGAAGCTGGTGCTGGCCAGCCGCCCCCATTGATCCGGAGGTACGAGGTGCCTGACCGACGACCCGGCTCCGTCTCCCCGGCTGCCAGCGCGGCACGGACCGAATCGCTCACGCCCGGGGATGCCGGCCAGCTGGCAGCCATCGCCGAGAGCTATCTGCTCCGCGGCGGTCAGCCGGGGCTCGTCTACGGGATCGTGGCCGGGGGGTCCCTGGTGCATGCGCGCGGCCTTGGCGAACGCCGGCTCGGCGGCCCGCCGCCGGACACCGACACGGTCTTCCGGATCGCCTCCATGACGAAGAGCTTTACGGCGGCGGCCGTCCTGGCGCTGCGAGATGACGGCGCGCTGGCGCTCGAAGACCTGGCCGCGGACTTCGTCCCCGAACTGCGGGAAATCAGCCCGGCGACTGCCGACTCGCCCGGCATCTCGATCCGCCACCTGCTCACCATGACCGCTGGCTTTCCGACCGATGACCCATGGGGTGACAGGCAGCAGGGCCTGCCGTCCGGGGAGTTCGCGAGATTCCTGGCGGGCGGCGTGCGGTTCGCCTGGGCGCCGGGGACGCGCTTCGAGTACGCCAACCTCGGCTACGCGATACTCGGCCGGGTCATCGCGGCGGCATCGGGCGCCGGATACCCAGATTTCGTGCGGAGCCGGCTGCTCCGGCCGCTCGGGATGACGGTTACCGGGTTCGAGGCCGCGGAGTTCAGCGAGGCGCAGCTGGCCGGCGGCTACCGGCGCGGCCCGGGCGGATGGGAGGAACTCGTCCCTGACCCGGCCGGGGCGTTCGCGCCGATGGGCGGGATATTCAGCACCGTCAGCGACCTCAGCCGCTGGCTGGGGGGTTTCGCCGCCGCATTCCCGCCCGGCGAGGAGGACGCCGCGCGCCCGCACCCGCTCCGGCGTGCGTCCCGGCGCGATATGCAGCTGCCGCAGGTCGCGCTGCCGCCGCAGCCGCCGTCGTTCCCGGCAGGCGCCGGCGCTGGCAGCTACGGTTTCGGGCTCTTTGTCGAGGACGACGCTGAGCACGGCAGGATCGTCCAGCACAGCGGCGGGTATCCGGGATTCGGCAGTCACATGCGCTGGCACCTGGCGAGCGGCATGGGGGTGATCGTCCTCGCAAACGGGACCTACGCACCCGCGCATCCGCTCGCGTCAAGGATGCTTGACGAGCTGCTGCGGTCCCGGTCGGGCGCTGGCCGGCGCTACCTGGCGGGGGCTGCGGGAGCGCGTGAACCGGCCGGGCCTGTCCTGGCGGCCGGGTTGTCCGCGTCGCCAGCGGCGCCCGGCCTGCTGACAGGACCCGGGCCGCCAGCAGGCGCGGCCGGCCTGGCGCCGGTAGGCGGCCCGGTGCCTGCTCCTGGCGGGCCGTGGCCGGAGACGCTGAGCGGACAGCGGGAGGTGATGCGACTGCTCCAGTCCTGGGACGACGCGGTGGCTGCCCGCCTGTTCACGCCGAACGTCGCGCAGGACGAGCCCATGGCCGAGCGCAGGCGGAAGGCCGAGCTCATCCGGCAGCGGATCGGGGCCTTCCGCGAGGACGAGGCGCGGCCGGCCGAGTTCGACTCCCCCGCGCACTGCCGGTGGTGGCTGCGCGGCGACCGCGGTGTTGTCCAGGCTGAGATCCTGCTCACGCCTGAACGGCGGCCCCGCGTCCAGTCAGTCACCCTCGCCGTGCCGCCGGCCCCGGACTCGGCACTCGGCCGGGCACTGAGTCAGCTCGTCTCGATGCTGAACTCCGGCGCCGGCGAGTGGCCCTCCTCGCTGCCGGCCTCTGCCACGGTGGACACTGGGCTGCTGCTCCGCCTGCTCCGGACGGCCTCGGCATGGGCCGGCCACTGCCAGCCCGGCGCGTGCTGCCAGGGGGACGGCGAGATATCCGCCGCCGTCGAACTGAGCGGCGCCACCGCCAGGATCACCCTGGCGATCGTGGTGGATCCGGTCGAGCACCTGCTGCAGCAGGTGGAGATCGCGCTCAGGACCTGATCCCGGCTGGCCCGCGGGCCGGCCGCGTGCGCCGGCGATCCTTGGACGATGCGCGGCGTTGAAGTGCCTGATGGCATGCCCAGCCCGGCCGAGGTCCTGGCCGCCTTCGGCGTCAGCGGCCGCGCAAGGGGAATGGTGCCAGTCCCCGGCGCCTGGTCGAACCGGGTCTACCGGCTGACCACGGACCGGGGCAGCTATGCGGTCAAGCAACTCCGCAATCCCTGGCGTGCACCGCGCTGGCTTGACCGGCTGGCCGAGGCCTGGCGGTTTGAGCAGGCTGCCTTCCTGGCCGGGATCGCGATGCCCGAGCCGGTGGCCAGCCCGTCCGGCGGCTGCGTGGCCTGGGCGGGGCATGCAGGCCAGGCCAGCCCGCTCCGGATGCGCCGGTGGGTCGACGGCACCGCTCCCGGGCCTGGGCCGGTCACCGTCGAGACGGCCCGGTGGGCGGGGCGAACGCTGGCGACGCTGCATCTGCTCGGCGTCAGCCCGGCCGACCGCAGCCTGTTCCCTGGTCCCGGCACCAAGACCGCCGACGACTGGCCGGAGCTGGCCGAAGCCGC
Source organism: Streptosporangiaceae bacterium (assembly GCA_035299845.1). Lineage (GTDB taxonomy): Bacteria > Actinomycetota > Actinomycetes > Streptosporangiales > Streptosporangiaceae > Palsa-506. The sequence goes on along the minus strand of DATGVY010000762.1, from coordinate 5,960 downwards.
ACGGCTGGCTGGTGCCCGCTGGGCAGGCCAGCTGCGGGCCGTCCAGCCGGCGGTCGCCGAGATCGCCGCGCTCGCCCGCGCGGCGGGCGAGCGGCCCGGCGACTAGGTGATGACGCACGGCGACATCGACCAGAAGAACCTTGTCCTGGCCGCCGATGGCCCGGTGCTGTGCGACTGGGATGTCGCGTCACCGATCGTCCCCCGATGCGAGCTCGCCGACGCGGCCATGTCGATGGCCGCCTGGCAGCGGCCGGAAATCGCCAGGGAGGTACTGCGCGGCTACCGGGCGGCGGGCGGCGAGGTTGCCGTCATCGGCCCCGCCGACCTCGGCCGGACCCTGATGATCTCGCTGGACTGGATCGCGCTCAACGTCGGCCGGGCGACGGGCAGCCGCCCGGCCTCACCGGCCGAGGCAGCCCTCGGTGACCGGCTGGTGCCCGGGCTGCTCGCCAGCATCCCGGCGCAGTTGGAGCTGGCCCGCCGCGCGGAGGACATCCTGGCGATCTGACCCGGCGGCCCACCTGGCCGGCCGCGGACGGCCGCTCATAGCTGGCACAGAGGCGGGTCAGAGAAGCGTCCCAGCACCGGCGGCGATGCTCAGTTACGAACCGAGCCAGAAAGGACCCACTCGATGAGCAGGCACCCGCAGGACACCAGGCGAGCGGTCGCCGACCGCGACCGCGGCCATGCGCGGCTGCGGACGGTCACCGCGACCGCCGGGATGGCGAGCGTGGCCGCGGCCGGCGTGATCGCGTTCGCGCTGCCCGGCGCGCACCACACCACCTCGGCCAGCTCAGGATCGGCGGCCTCGGGCAGTTCAGCCGCGAGCACGGGGACATCCGGCAGCTCCGCCTCGGGTACGTCAGGCAGCTCAGGCTCGGGCAGCTCAAGCACAAGCACCGGCAGCGGCCTTTCCTCCGGATCGACCGCGCCGTCGGCCAGCTCGGGCTCCGGCAGCGTCACCTCCGGGGGGTCGTGATGCCCGTCAGCATGCTGCCGTCCGCACGCCGCGCCTCGCGGGCCCCGATTCCGGTGGAACCCGCCGCCACCAGCTGGCCAGCGCTCGGCACCCTGGCCGCGCTGGCCGTCACTGACCCGGCGCTGCTGCCGTTCGCCCGCGAGCTGCTGACCGCGGAGCTCGCCGCCGTGGACGCCGCCTGCAGCAGCTACCGTGCGGACTCCGAGCTCGTTGCGGCTAATGCAGCCGCCGGCCGGCTGGGCGGGCCGGTCCGGGTCAGCCCGCTGCTCGCGGAGGCGATCAGGGCGGCACTGCGCGCGGCCGACCTGACCGGCGGCGACGTCGATCCGGTCTGCTGCCCGGCCACTCCGGCGGCGCGCCGCGCCCAGGCAACGCCCTGGCCGCCGCTGGCCGGTGGGACACCTCCGCCTCCTGCCGGTGGGACACCTCTTGCCAGTCCTGCGGCGCCTCTTGCCGATGGCCGGGCGTCGCTGGCCGGTTCTCCGGCGCGCCTGGCGGTGGCCGCCGGCGCCAGCTGGCGGCAGGTCAGGCTGGACGCCGCCCACGGCCTGCTCAGCCTGCCGCCCGGCAGCTGGCTCGACCTCGGCGCGACGGCGAAGGCATGGGCCGCCGACCGGGCAGCGGCCAGCATCGCGGCTCGGCTCGGCTGCGGCGTGCTCATCAGCCTCGGCGGGGACGTCGCGGCATGCGGTGACGCGCCGTCCGGCGGCTGGCGGATCTGGGTGCAGGACAATGCGGGCGCCGCGGGCGAGCGCGCCGCTCGCCAGCAGGACCTGCCCGGGGCAGTGGTGTCGATCCGTAGCGGCGGCCTTGCCACTGCTGGTGTCGGCGCGGCCCGCTGGCATCACGGCGGTGACGTACTTGCGCACATTCTGCGCCCGCACGGCAACGCGCTCACCACGTCGCCGTGGCGCCTCGCGTCGGTGACCGCCACGAGCTGCGCGGACGCGCGCGTGGTCAGCATCGCGGCAATCATCAGGGGCAGCGGCGCCGTCGGCTGGCTGACCGGCGCAGGCATCCCGGCCCGCCTGGTCGACGCCGCCGGCCGGGTGCACGTCATCGCCGGCTGGCCATCCGACACATCCGACACAGCCGGCAGATCGGGCCTGGCCGACGCGCCCGGCCCAGCCACCGCCGCGGGGCAAGGCCCGGCCATGTGCCGCGCCGCAGGAAGGACAGAAACCCGATGACCGGGATCACCTCAAGCACGGCGCTCTGGTACGCCAGCCGCGCCACCGGCGTCGTCTGCCTGGTGCTGCTCACCGCTGTCATGGTGCTCGGCATCCTGGTGAACCGGCAGGGCCGGCTGCCCGGCCTGCCCAGGTTCGCGGTCACCGGGCTGCACCGCAACCTCTCCCTGCTGGCGGTCGGCTTCCTTGCCATTCACGTAGTCACCGCGATCGCCGACCCGTTCGTCACGATCGGGCTGGCCGGCGTGGTCGTGCCGCTGGCCTCGCCGTACCGGTCCCTGTGGATCGGCCTGGGCGCGGTGTCCCTTGACCTGATGCTGGCGCTGATCGTGACCAGCCTGGCCCGGGCGCGGATCGGCCGCAGGCTCTGGCGGACGGTGCACTGGCTGGCCTACGCGGCCTGGCCGGTCACCCTGGCGCACAGCATCGGCAGCAGCGGCGACCTGCAGAGCGGCCCGCTGCTCGCCCTCGCCGTCGGGTGCACGCTTGCCGTTGCCGCCGCGGCCGGCTGGCGTGCGGCGGGCGCCGCCCGGGCCGTGCCGCGCGCGCGGCGGGTCGCCGCAGTTCTCTCCAGCGAGGCAGGTGCCCGATGACCGCTCACAGCGCCAGCCTGATGACCGCGGGCAGCCCGCGCCCCGACCGCTTGCCTGCGCAGTTCCCCCAGCTGCTGCCGGCTGACGGCCGCCCGGCCGGGCTGCCCGCCCACCTGGCGGCCCACGGCCCGCTGCCATACCGCGGCAGTGCCGGGCGGCTGATCGCCGACGTTCGCGAGTCCGGCCTGACCGGGCGCGGCGGCGCGGCCTTCCCCGCGGGTCGCAAGATGGCGGCGGTCGCGGCGGCAGGCCGCGAGCCGGTCGTGGTGGCCAACGGCGCGGAGAGCGAGCCGCTCAGCGAGAAGGACGTGACGCTGCTGCGTTACTCGCCGCACCTGGTGCTCGACGGGCTACAGCTCGCCGCGGAGGCGGTAGGCGCCCGCCGGGCGGTGCTCTATCTGCACGACGACGGGTCCCTGCACGGCCGGCTGAACGAAATTCTGGCTGAACGGAGGTCAGCCGGACTCGACCGCACAGCGACTGACCTCGTTCTCGCTCCGCCAAGGTTCCTGTCCGGGCAGGAGACCGCCGCCGTGAACGTGATCAACGGCGGCCCGGCGCTGCCGGGGTTCACGCCGCCGCGCACGTTCGAGCGCGGCGTCGGCGGCTTGCCGACCCTGATGCAGAACGTCGAGACCCTGGCGCACCTGGCGCTGATCGCGCGCTACGGCGCGCCCTGGTTCCGCGGCGCCGGCACCGCGGTCGAGCCCGGCAGCATGCTGTGCACCGTCCGCCAGGCCGGCGGCGGCTCGGCCGTCGTGCAGGCCGCGCTCGGCACGCCGCTGGGAGACTTGCTCCTCCTCAGCGATGACGTGCAGGCAGTGCTGGTCGGCGGCTACCACGGCACCTGGCTGCCGGCCGGCCAGGCCAGGCGGCTTTCATTGAGCAACACGGCGCTGCGGCCGGCCGGTGCCTCGGCCGGCGCGGGCGTGCTAGCCGCGCTCCCGGCGGGAAGCTGCGGCCTGGCGGAAACCGCCCGGGTGGCGCGTTACCTCGCGCTGGAGTCCGCTGGCCAGTGCGGCCCGTGCCTGAACGGTCTGCCGCGCATCGCGACGGCACTCGGCACTGTTGCCTGGAGCCGGCCCGACAACCGCGTAACCGCTGATCTTGGCCGCTGGGCGGGGCTGGCTGAGCGGCGTGGCGCGTGCCACCATCCGGATGGCGCGGTTCGGTTCGTCCGCAGCGCACTGCAGGTATTCGCCGCCGAGATCCGCTGCCATCAGCGGGGGGCGTGTACCGCCGCGGCCGGCCAGCCGTTTCTGCCGGTGCCCGCCGGGCCCGCCGACGAGAGCGACTGGAGGGCCCCGCGATGAGCCAGCAGCTGCGGGTCAACCCGATCGCCTGCACCGGGCACGGCCTGTGCGCCGAGCTGCTGCCCGAGCTGATCACGCTGGACGAGTGGGGCTACCCGGTGCTGGACGGCCGGCCGGTGCCGCGCGGCCTCGGCGGTGCCGCGCGGCGAGCGGTGGCCAGCTGCCCTGCGCTCGCTCTGCAGCTCTCCCCCGCGCCGTGACCAGGTGATCCGGGTGGCGACTGCCCGAGCTGATCACGCTGGACGAGTGGGGCTACCCGGTGCTGGACGGACGGCCGGTGCCCGCCCGGCTGGAACGGCGGGCGCGGCGAGCGGTCGCCAGCTGCCCGGCCCTTGCGCTGCTGCTGTCCCCCGCGCCGTGACCAGGTGATCCGGGTGGCGACATGCAGAGCAAACTCAGAGCGAGTACATACCGGTTCCGGAGCAAGCGCGCGCAAGCTGGGATCATGATGAGCATGACCGCACAGCCGCAGCCCGCCCGCGATGGCCAGGCGCCGCCGCTGCTCCGGCCCGACGGGACCCCCGTCCGCGTCCTGGTGGTGGATGACGAGCCGAGCCTGGCCGAGCTGCTGGCCAGCGTGCTGCGCTATGAGGCCTGGGAGACCCGGACTGCCGGGAGCGGCCTGGCGGCGGTGCGCACCGCGCGCGAGTTCCGGCCGGATGCCGTCGTGCTCGACGTGATGCTGCCCGACCTGTCCGGCCTCGAGGTGCTCGGGCGGCTGCGTGCCGAGCTGCCGCATGTGTGCGTGCTCTTCCTCACCGCGCGGGACGCCGTCGAGGATCGCATCGCTGGGATCACCGCTGGCGGCGACGACTACGTGACGAAGCCGTTCAGCCTGGAGGAGGTGCTCGCCCGGCTGCGCGGCCTGCTGCGCAGGGCGGGCATCGCCAGGGCGCGCGGCGGCGCGGAGCTCACCGTCGGTGACCTCGCCATGGACGAGGAAGCGAGGGAGGTCCGGCGGGCCGGTGACCTGATCGAGCTGACCGCTACCGAGTTCGAGCTGCTGCGGTTCCTGATGCGCAACCCGCGGCGGGTGCTGTCCAAGGCGCAGATCCTGGACCGGGTGTGGAACTACGACTTCGGCGGCCAGGCGCACGTCGTGGAGCTGTACATCAGCTACCTGCGGAAGAAGATCGACAGCGGCCGCGTGCCGATGATCCATACCGTCCGCGGCGTCGGCTACGTGCTGAAGCCGGCTGCCTGAATAGGCTGAGGGGCTGGCGGCCAGGATGAGCGAGGCGGCAGGCGGAACCGGAGCGCGCCAGGCTGGCGGATTCGGTCGCTGGCTGGCGGGCCGGACGCTGCGTGGCCGACTTATTGCGGGCGTGGTGGCGCTGCTCGCCCTCGCCTGCGCGGCTGTGGGCATCGTCACCTATGTGGCCGTGCATAACGCCCTGCTGAACCAGCTCGATGACCAGCTTGCCGTCGCGAGCAAGCGCTACCTCAACTGCCTGAACCCGCCCCCTCTCCCGGGCGGAGGCGGCAAGGGCGGGGGCGGGCGGCCCCCGGACTGCGCGCGCGCGCCAGGGATGGCGGAATACACGCTGAGCGCGGTCATCAACCGGGGCGTAGTGCTTGATGCGGCCACCCCCGCTGGTCCCTGCAAGAGGTCGGCAGGCGAGACGGCCGCCCTCATTGCGCTGCCGCACAACGAGAAGCCGTATACCCGCACGCTGCCAACGCTTGGCACCTACCGGCTTATGGCCGTTTCCGGCCAGGATGGCGTTGTCTACGTCAGCGGCCTGCCACTCAGCGCCGTCAGCACCACGATGAGCCAAGTGGAGCTGACCGAGGTCGCAGTATTCTCCGCTGCGCTGCTGCTCACCGGGATCATCGGCACCGGCTGGGTGCGCCTGTCGCTGCGGCCGCTGCGGCGGGTGACCGC
>DATGVY010000761.1:0-3060 GCA_035299845.1 Streptosporangiaceae bacterium | reverse complement strand
GTGGTAATCGACGTGGACTTTCACCTGCGCCCAGTACGGCACCTGGTAGCGCCCGGCGGGGGCCGGCAGCAGGCACGGCGCCTCCTGCGCGGCGAACACCACCGCGGGCACCTGCCGGGTGCTGCCGTGCACCCGCGCGTTCGCCACCACCAGCCAGGCGGCCATCTTCACCCGCGCGTCGGCCAGGTCCAGGAAGGTCTCCCCGGCGAAGAAATTTCCCTGCACGAACTTCACGCCGGCCTCGACCCGCGGCTTATCGCGGGGATGACGGACCCGGGCCGGGTCGGTGACGAACCCCCGCGCCTGGGCGTACTCCAGCCATTCGCGGGTCAGCCGCGGGTTGACCGCGTCGGCCTTGGCGACGACCGGGCTCATGTTGTCGGGCACGAGGACGCGGAACACGCCGGAAAAGAACTGCCAGGCGTCCTCGCACCCGGCGATGACTTCCTCCAGCGTCATCGAGAATGTCAGGTACACGAACATGTACCGGGAGAAGCACGCGGTGAACACCAGCGCCCGCAGCTTGCGGCGCCGGCCCTCACCGGCCGGGATCAGTCCCAGATCCCCGAAATCGACCTGCAGCTCGCTGCCCGGCGGCCCGTCATCGACCGGCGTGGTCAGCTTCGGCCCGCCTGCCCCGCACCGGTCGGCTGCGAACCGGTGCAGCGTCCGCTCCGCCACGACCACGCCCTGCCGGGCCAGCAAGATGCCGATCTTCACCACCGGCACCCCGCCCTTGACCCATGCGGCGATCTCCTCGTGGCGGGCCTCCAGCTCCGCCCAGCCCTGGCCGTGCCCGTCCGGGCGCACCGGCCGGACCACCGATACGACCTGGCCGATCAGCTCATCAGTGAGCTGCTCTTCACCTCCCCCGCGGGACAGTCCGGCCGCCACCGCCGCCGTCACGTAACGTCTGCTTGTCTTGCGGTCCACGCCGGCCTGCGCGGCCACCGCCCGCTCGCTCTTCCCGGCGAGCCAGGCCCGCAGCGCTTCACGAACCTCGATCACTGACACCTCCCGGAACACCATCCCGGCGACCTCCAGTCGCTCGACTGGGAAGATCAGACCGGGACGATGCGGGACAAGCGACGCGCCACGCCGCTGGTCCCGCTACTGGCGACCGGGTGGTCCCATGCTCATGGCGGAAAACCCCTCAACCTGGTCCCATGCCGCTGGCGGATGACACTACGGCAAGCATCTCCTCTCAGGAGCCCGAATCCACCCAACCGCCTCACTGTCGTAGCCGCGATGATGGTCGTTCGCCGCTGGTCACAGAGCGTGGCGGAGCCTCCCTGGAGCCGGCGCGCCGACCCGCCGATCTGTACTCTCAGATGTCGGATGGACTGATGGCTGGCTCCGTACAGATCGGGATGTTCGGGTGAGCCGCCGCTCGCGGTTACCGCGGGTCCGGGGCGGTGACCCGGCATCGGCGCGCGTTCCCGGACCGCGGTGGCTCAACGGCCGGTGAGCGCAGCCTGGCACATGCAGCGAGGCGGTGTGGGCCGGGGCCAGAGCCCGGCTCAGAGACTGGGAGGTCGGCCTCCGAGGTCGTTCCTCCTCGGGGATGCCTGACGGCACTCCCTATGCAGGGGCTCCACCTAATGGGCCTGGACAGCGCCTGCGCCCCGGCAGTTACATGGCAGCTAACGAGAAGCGGGACAAGCCGAGATCAGCCCAGTCAAAGTGGTCACGCTTGCAGGGAACCGCGGTATGAAATTTGCTAACCCCTTGGGGGGTGCCAGCAAGGAGGCCAGCATGCACGCGATAACGGTCAGCGAGTACGGCGGCAGCCCGTCGTTCACCGAGCTGCCCAAGCCACAGCCGGGGCCAGGACCATCGTGCCGCCGCCGATTACCCGGATCGGCCTGGACCAAGTCCCTGATCTCCTGAGCAGTCACGGTCATGCCGAAGGAAAGACCGTGATCGTTTTGTAAGCCTGGCGGGCCAGCCGAAGCCGGTCGCATGCTCCCGGCCAGCACAATCGAGACACTGCGCGGCCGGCGCCGCTCGCGCGGCCACGGTGGCCGGCCTGATCGCCGCTCCCCTTCGTGCCCGTGCCTGGGCCGCCGTTTGCCTTGCTGGCCCGGCAGGCCAGGTGCTGCGTGTGGCCAGGGCTTCCCGGCGCTGCGGCCAGGCACCCGCCCGGCGCCGGCCGCAGCGCCGTGAACCGCTGCCGGGGCAGGATGCCAGTCGCCCGGCACCTGCTGTACCGCCCTGAGCCGGATCGGCGCCGGGCCGGTCCGCCGCAGGACATCGGCAGCCAGCCAGCGGTCTTGCCGCAGGCCCGGGTGCCCAGGCTTATGAGGCGATGAGATGTCCATGGGCCGGCGTGATGGCTTCACAGCACTCCGTGTGTGCGGCACCATTCCCCGGTGCTGCCGCCTTCGCCTGAGACGGCCGCCTGCCAGTGCTGGTCGGCGGTGATGGCGTCCGGGACGCAGGGATGGAGCGCGAAGGCGCCGCTGAGCCCGGTGATCCGCAAGACCTGCAGGACCCGGTCGGTGCTGGCGACCAGCGTGAGCGATCCCCCGCGGGCGCGAAGCGCCTTGAGGCTGCCCACCAGGGCGCCCAGGCCGGCCGAGTCCAGGAAACCGGCGCCGCGCAGGTCCGCGATGATGTGCACGATGCCGTTACCGGCCAGGTCGATCACCCGCTCGCGCAGCTGCGGGGCGGCGTACGCGTCGATTTCGCCTTCGATCCGCAGCACGGCGCAGTCGCCGCCCGCGGTGATCGACTCCAGGAAAAAGGGCTGCACCGGCCTCCGTCATGTGTGGCTTGCGGTCCTGGCCGTCCTGGCCAGCCGCATCATGTCACCGGCGCGCCGATGCCGCCGGTCCTGCTGGCCATGCCCGGTCGCCGGCCTATTCCGCCGGACGGCGCCCTGGGCCGCGCCCGCCCGGTGTGACCGGCCACCCTGCTGATCAGCCCGGTCGTGCCGTTCCGGGCCCAGATCGGTCTTACCGCGCGCCTCGCCAGACCAGCGCCCACCTCGACGGCAGGGCCGACGACGGGCTGCGCGTAGTCACATTATGACGGCCGGGCAGCCCGGGCGGCGCTCAA
>DATGVY010000760.1:0-2072 GCA_035299845.1 Streptosporangiaceae bacterium | reverse complement strand
CACGCCGAGCTCGTCGTCGTCACGACCTCCGCCATCCAGGAGATCACCAGCGAGGGCCGGCTGCTGACCCTGATAAACCAGCGGGAGAACGGCGCCCGCCGCGGGCTGATCGTCACCGGCGGCGCGGCCACCGGCAAGACCACCGCGATCAAGCAGCTCGGCCGGTTCCACGAAATCCGCACCCGGCTCCGCTTCCCCGGCGGCACCGACCGCATCCCGGTCGTCTACGTCACCGCCCCGCCCAAGCGATCACCGCGCAAGCTCGCCATGGAGTTCGCCCGGTTCCTCGGCCTGCCCCCGGTCAGGCGGGGCTACAACACCACCGACATCGCCGACGCCGTCTGCCAGGTCATGCTCGCAGCTCAGGTGGACCTGGTACTGGTCGATGAACTACACAACCTGAACCTCGCAACCGCCGCAGGCGAGGACATGTCAGACCACCTCAAGTATTTCACCGAGCACCTGCCCGCTACCTTCGCTTAGCAATCGAAAATAAATAACTTAGATCTCCGTCGGCGTGTCGTCTGCTTCCGGGCAGGGATGGGTGTCTCGTGGGGTTCTGGCCGGAGGGTGTAGTTCCAGTCCCCGTGGAAGCCGTGATAGTCGATCGGCAGGGCGTCGACCTGCTTTTTGGTGTAGGCCAGGCCGGTGGCGTATTCGCTGGTGTCCAGTTCGGCGGTTACGGTCAGCCCGGTGGATGTGGTTGTGGCTGAGATCAGCTCGACGACGGCCTGGTGGCTGGTCAGCGGCCGGCCGCGCCAGTTGCGGGTGATCTGCGCGAACAGCCGGTGCCCGGCCTTGTTCCACTTGGAAGTGCCGGGCGGGTAATGGCACACGGTGACCTGCAGCCCGGTCTCGGCGGCCAGTCTCGCGAGCTCCACCTTCCAGGCCCGGGCCCGGGCGGCGTTGGACCCGCCGGAGTCGGCGCAGATCAGCAGCCGCCGCGCACCGGGGTAACGGGCGGACCCGTCGGCCCGCCACCAGCGGCGCAGCGTCGCCGCGGCGAACGCGGAGGTGTCGTGGTCTGTGCCGACGCTCACCCACCCGGTGTTCGCGCCCAGGTCGTAGATGCCGTAGGGGATCGCCTTGCCGATCGCGTCGGAGGGGAAGTCGTGGACGTTGACCCGCTCCGGGTGGCCCTTGGGCCGCCACCCGGCGCCGCCGTTGGCGAAGTTGCCGGCCTTCTCCTTCTTCTTGGCGTCCACCGAGACGACCGGCTCCCCGGCGTCTAGGTGCTCGCGCGCCCGGCCGGCGATGTAGCGGAACTGGGCGTCCCGGTCCGGGTGCTGCCTGCCCTCGGCGACCTTGGCGTTCCCCTGGAGGCTGTAACCCTCGGCCTTCAGCAGCCGCGCCACCGTCGGCGCCGGGCACCGGTGCCCGGCCGCGGTCAGCGTGCCCGCCAGGTTCCGGGTCGACAGGCACGTCCAGCGCAGCGGCGACTCCGGATCCCCTCGCGACTCCGGCTCCACCAGCGCCATCAGTGCCTGGTCCAGCCTCGGGTCGGTCTCGGTCAGCGGCTTGCGGCCGCCGCCCGGCGCCCGCGTCCCCGGCTCCGGCGCCCCGGATGCCTCCCGCGCGCCGCGGGCCACCGTGGCCGGGTGAGCGCCCGTCACGCCGGCCACCGCCTTGACTCCGCCGCGGCCCAGCCTGGCCGCCTCCGTCCCCAGAAGGAGCCGCCGCTGCCGCTCATCCAGGTGCGGCCGCAGCGTCTCATACAACCGTGCCACCCGCTCCAGCGCCAGCTCTCCGGCAACCTCGACCGCCATACCACAAAGCGTAGGCCTTCCGGAGTCAAAAAGCTAAGTTATTTTGACGCGAGTGCTTAGCGCGACTGGCCGTTCCGATGTACCTTCCGCCGCCAATTGCATCGGATGCGAATACGCGACTGTGTGCGTGCGCGGCGCTTGCGTGGCGCTGAGACGCGGTGTGACGTCGCTGTTTAGCGCTAAGAGTGTGTCAGGCGAGGCTACCGGGCGGCTTAGTGCATGTGTGGCGGATCGGGCAGTTTTGCCCTCTTGAGCTGTATGCCCTCCAAGCCCCCGCATCAGATGCGAAGATTTCGCATCTGATGC
>DATGVY010000759.1:0-19856 GCA_035299845.1 Streptosporangiaceae bacterium | reverse complement strand
TCAGCCAGGACCGCATCCGGAGGCTGCCTCAGGCAGTCAGCCAGGACCGCATCCCGAGGCTGCCTCAGGCAGTCAGCCAGGACCGCATCCGGAGGCTGCCTCAGGCCGTCAGCCAGGACCGCATCCGGTCCTCGCACTCGGTGATCTCATTGAGCGCGACATGCTCGTCGGCGGTGTGCGCGGCTTCTGGGTTGCCCGGCCCGTAGTTGACCGCAGGGACGCCCAGCGCGGCGAACCGCGCCACGTCCGTCCAGCCCAGCTTGGCTCGCGGGGTGCCGCCGATCGCATGGACGAACGCGACCGCCGCCTGGTCGCCCAGGCCCGGCCTGGCGCCGCCGGCCACGTCGGTGATGGTGACGTCCCAGCCGTCGAAGACCGCGCGCACATGCGCCTCGGCCTGCGCAGGCGAGCGGTCCGGCGCGAACCGGTAGTTCACCGTGACCACGCACTCGTCCGGGATCACGTTCTGGGCCACCCCGCCGCGCACCCCGACGGCGCTGAGTCCCTCGTGGTACGTCAGCCCGTCGACCTCAGGCTGGCGAGCCGCATAGCCGCGCAGCACGTTGATAATGTCGCCAGCGGCGTGGATGGCGTTGCTGCCCAGCCACGACCGTGCGCTGTGAGCGCGCTTTCCGGTCGCCCTGATCTCGGCGCGAAGCGTGCCCTGGCAGCCGCCCTCGACGGCGCACCCCGTCGGCTCCATCAGCACGGCGAAGTCACCGGCCAGCAGCCCTGGGCTCCGGCGGCTCAGCCGCAGCATGCCGTTGCGCTCGGCCTCGACCTCCTCGCAGTCGTAAAAGACGTACGTCACGTCCCTGGCAGGCTCAGGCACCGACGCCGCGAGCCGGAGCTGTACAGCGACCCCGGACTTCATGTCCGCGCTGCCACAGCCGTAAAGAAGGCCCCGTTCAAGATGGGACGGGAGATTGCCGGCGACGGGAACGGTGTCGATATGGCCAGCCAGGATCACCCGCTGCGGCCTGCCGAGGCCGGTCCTGGCCACCAGCGCGTCGCCGTCCCTGTGCACGGTCAGGTGCGGCAGCCCGCGCAGGGCTGCTTCGATCGCGTCGGCAAGGGGTTTCTCCGCGCCGCTTACCGACTCGATGTCCACCAGTCTCGCGGTCAGCTGGCCGGCATCCAGGGAAAGATCTAGCTCCACGGCGGCAGCATAGCCGCCAGCATGAAATAACTAACGACAGGAATCATTGCGCGACCGGGGAGTGCACATGTTCCACGTCGGCTCCGAGGTTGGCCGCCTGCGGCAGGTCATCTTGCATCGTCCGGACCTGGAGCTCAAGCGGCTCACCCCGGACAACGCCGCCGACCTGCTCTTCGACGACGTGCTGTGGGTCGCCGAGGCGCAGGCCGAGCATGACGCGTTTGCCAGCGCGCTGCGTGAGCGGGGCGCCAAGGTCCACTACTACGCGGAACTGCTTACCGAGACAATGCAGTTCCCCGCCGCGCGGGAGTACGTGCTTGACCGGGTGTTCGACGCGCGCCGGCACGGGCCGCTCGCGGTCGACTCGCTGCGCGGCGCGCTCGAGGGAATGGACGCGGCGACCCTCACCAGGTTCCTCATCGGCGGCATCACCAAGCGCGAGATCCTGGACATGATCCCGGAGCCGAAGAGCATCGCGTTCCGCTCCCTCGACACTGACGGCTTCGTTCTCGCGCCGCTGCCGAATCTGCTTTACCAGCGCGACACGTCCTGCTGGATCTACGGCGGGGTATCCATCAACACGATGCGCATGCAGGCCCGGATGCGGGAGACCGTCAGCGACGAGGCGATGTACCGGTGGCATCCGATGTTCGCCGCCGGCGGCTTCGAGATCTGGTACCACGGCGCTGACGGCGGCCCTGCCTCCATCGAGGGCGGCGACGTGCTGGTGCTCGGCAACGGCGCCGTCCTGGTGGCGATGAGCGAGCGGACCACCCCGCAGGCCATCGAGATGCTCGCGCACCGGCTTTTCTCGGCCGGCGCCGCCGATTGCGTGGTGGCGATCGACATGCCCAAGCGACGCGCGTTCATGCACCTGGACACCGTGCTGACCATGGCTGACCACGGGGTGTTCATCAAGTACGCCGGGATGGGAATGCTGCCGTCCTACACCGTCCAGCCGGGCAGCGGGCCGCGCGAGCTCAAGGTGACTGATCATCCGCCGGAGGACATGCATGCAGCCATCGCCGCTGCACTTGGCCGCAGCAAGATCACCGTGCTGACCGCCACCCAGGATGTCCACTCGGCCCAGCGTGAGCAGTGGGACGACGGCTGCAACGTGCTCGCGGTCGAGCCCGGAGTGGTGGTCGCCTATGAGCGGAACGTCACAACGAACACGTACCTCCGGCAGAACGGCGTCGATGTCATCACCGTGCGGGGCAGCGAACTCGGCCGTGGGCGGGGCGGGCCGCGGTGCATGACCTGCCCGATCGAGCGCGACGCCTGACTGGCGCCAGGTACCGGCTGCGCTGTGCAACTGAACGATCAGGGATAACTGGACGATCAGGCAGCTGCTACCCGGCTGCAACCGACTGCAGACTGCACTTGCCACCCTCGCTTGCCAGTCTCGAGGTGACTGCAATTGGGTCGCCCGGACAGGGGGGTCGTCGTGAGCATGCCACCAATAGGACTCAGCACATCATGTAGGACGTGCGCAGGGCCTGACACGGCGAAACTGCCGAAAATGCCAGTGGCAGCAATGACGCTGCCAGGATAGCGGCCTGACGCTGCACATTGCCGCCCGCTGAGAGCACTCAGCTGGGCCGTCCCCGACACGAATAACCCGTCATTCGCTCAGCTTTGCTCCAGCGCAGCATTGTCCTGCCTGGCGGCTGAATGCGCGCACGCCAGTGCGCTGCTTTCGGCTGCCCAAAAACAGCCGGGACTTGCCAGCATTTTTTGCAACCGTCGGGCAACTAAATAGCGAACTGTGCTGCCACCCGGCCGAGTCACCGTAGAGACATGAACGAAAATGGGAAGGGCAAAGTTGACGGCAGAATTATTGCCGTTGCGCATGACCCGGCAGTGGTGCGTTTCACGCTGCATGTTCTCGGCGAGCGGGGCGGCTTCGACGTCATCCACGTCGCCGATCCCGTCACGGCGATAAGGCGCATCCGGTCGGAGCCCTGGGATCTGGTCCTCGCCGATTTCGATCTCCCCCGCATGAGCGGCCTGGATTTGGCCGAATGGGTGAGCGGGACCAAGCCCGAACTGCCGGTTGCCGTGATCGTCGCCAGGCATATCCAGCCCGAGGACCTCGCGTTGCTGCTGCACCACGCCACCGAGGTTCTGCATATGCCAGTGCCGCCAATGCAGCTCATCGCCATCGTCACTGGGCTGATCCGGCGAGCCCGGGTGGCGCCGCATGCCAGCACGGCCTGCAATGACCCACGGCGGCCGCGATGACCATGTCCGGGATGCTGCAGCGCGCCGTTCCCAAGAATGCCGCGCGGCAGGCGAGTACGCCACCGGCTCGCCGCACGCAGCCGGGATCGTCGGGATCTTTTCTTCTTCCCGATCACCATCTAGGGGGAACATCATGACCACCATTACCGCGATTGCGCCGGACGCAATTCTGCCTGACACGTTCCGCATACCGGAGCAGCAGGCCGAGCAGGCAGACTGGTCGGTGGGACCGGTCACCGGGCATCGCGTTCGTGTCCTGCTGAGCATGACGCTGGCCACGCTGGGCCTGTACCGGATCCAGCACGAGATCTGGCCGCGCAACTTCGCCCCCGTGGGCCCGTTCATGGCGGCATGGAGCTGGACCTCCCTGCTGTGGCTCGGGGCCGTTCTGCCGGCCCTGACCGGACTGCTGGGCATGCTCCGCTACCGTCACCCGGCAGCCGGGCCCGTCTCATGGGTGCCACAGCTAGTCTCCTGGCGGATCGTGTCACGGGGGACGAACGTAGCGGCACTGACCGCGACGATACGCCGCTGCCAGGCTGAGATGGCCCGCACGCCTCTCTTCCCGTACGTGATCGAAGTCGTCACTGACACTCAGGCACTCAACCTGCCCGCACCGAATGATGACATCAGCTACATAGTCGTCCCGCCTGATTACCAGACGCCGGGCCATTCGCTTTACAAGGCCAGGGCACTGCATTACGCGGTGCTGCACTCACCGCTTCCGGCTGATGCCTGGATCGTTCACCTGGACGAGGAAACCCAGCCGACAGCATCAGGCATCAGGGGCATCGCCCGCATGATCAGCGAGGAGGAGGCCAGCGGCCAGTACCATATCGGCCAGGGCGCGATCCTCTACCACCGGGACTGGAGGAAGCACCCATTCCTCACCCTCGCTGACAACGTGCGTACCGGCGATGACTTCGCCCGGTTCCATTTCGCGCACCGCCTGGGCGTCACCGTCTTCGGCCTGCATGGTTCCTACATCGTGGTACGCAACAGCGTCGAGACGGGCAGCGGCGGATTCGACTTCGGCCCGCGCGGGTCCATCACCGAAGATGCCTTCTGGGCCCTCATGCTGATGGAGCAGGGCTACCGGATCCGCTGGGTGGAGGGCTACCTCGAAGAGCAGTCCTGCCAGACCGTGGCCGATTTCGTCAAGCAGCGCCGCCGCTGGTTCCAGGGCCTGGCCAAGGTCGCCCTGTTCGCCCCGGTGAAACTCCGCTGGAGGCTGACCATCGGGATCAACAGCGCGCTGTGGGTGCTCGCTCCCTTCGCCATTATCTATACCGCGGCGCATTTCGCGCTCGGTGGATATGTCGAGCCGTGGGTACGCTTGCTGGCAAATATGTCCTTTGCCTCGTTCATCACGCTGTACATCACGGGACTCAAAGCGAACCTGGATGAGCATGGCATGACCAGATTCTGGGCCAGGATATTCTGGCACCTCGCGCAGATCGTGCTGCTGCCCGTGTTCACCCTCATGGAGGGCTCCGGTGTCGTCCTGGGACTGACTACCCGCAACAGCGGATTCCACGTCGTGAGGAAGTGAATGACCATGCGAACGCTCGCCCGTATTGTCGGTGTGCTTATCCTGACAACCCTGGCGGCATGCGAATCAGCAGCGCACATCTCGCCAGAGCGGAACGCGCTGGTGCACCTAGCCCTACCGCCGGTCCCGGTCAGCTACCTCGGGGTGTACGAGCCTGAGGGCCCGTCATCCTACCGGCAGGTAAGGAACTTCGGCCAGGCTGTGGGGCGTAAGCCGAACATCGTGGTCTATTACAGCGCGGTGAATGAGCCGTTCCAGTCAGCGTTCGCCAGGAAGGCGCGCGGGCACGGGGCTACGGTGCTTGTCCAGATCGAGCCATGGCATACCAGCATGACGGCCGTCGCGTCAGGGGCGTACGACTCCTGGCTCCGGTCATACGCCGATGCGGTTGTCAGGTTCGGCCACCCGGTGATGATTAGCTGGGCACAGGAGGCCAACGGCGACTGGTACCCGTGGGGATACAGGCATGTAGCCCCTGCTATGTGGGTGCGGGCCTGGCGTCATATCGTAAATGTGTTCCGGGCCCGGGGAGCCTACAACGTGACCTGGGTTTGGGACATGAATAGGGATAACCACGGCAATACCGGGCGGCTGAAGAACTGGTGGCCGGGAGCTAAGTACGTGACCTGGGTGGGGATAGACGGTTATTACTTCCGATGGTCGGACACCTATCACAGTGTTCTCGGCCGGACCATAGCCGATGCCCGCACCTTCACCAGCAGACCAGTGCTCGTGGAGGAGACGGCTGTCGGCCAGGTCGCGGGTCAGGCCGCGAAAATCCCGGGGCTGTTCGCCGGGATACGCCGGGATCACGTGCTCGGCCTCGTGTGGTTCGATGAGGCACAGCATCATGGCCTCTACCATCAGGACTGGCGGCTTGAGAACCACCCGGCCGGCCTGGCCGCGTTCCGTAAGGCACTAGGGGAATTAACCACGCCGAAGTGGGCTGTTCACGCTCACCGCGGCGGGCCTTGCCCTAGCCCGCATGGTCCCGCGCATGAACAGCTGACCGGCGCAGGCCGGGTCGGACGCTCCGCGCAGTCGCAGCCGTGCGGAGGGTGAAGCCCCGGGCGGTCCCACCAGGGCCGGTGCCGGCCACGAGCCGGCGCCGGCCCTTCGCTGACCTCGTCCCCTGGCTTGCCGTGGCATCAGCTGGCAGCAAGTGCGGCCAGAACGCGGCCCGCAGCGCGGCGATCGGTAGGGTCTGACCGTGGAGTATCGCGCGCTGGGCAAATCAGGTCTCCGGGTCTCCGTGCTCACCATGGGCACCATGACGTTCGGCGGCCGCGGAGAATTCGCCGATGTCGGTTCCACCGGCGTGGACGAGGCACGCCGCCAGGTGGGCCAGTGCCTGGATGCCGGGGTCAACCTCTTCGACACCGCGGACGTGTACTCCGGCGGCCTGTCCGAGGAGATCCTGGGGCAGGCCCTGCAGGGCCGCCGCGACCAGGTGCTTGTCGCGACCAAGGTGCGCATGGCGATGGGCGACGGGCCCAACGACGCTGGCCTGTCCCGCCATCACATCGTGACCGGGTGCGAGGCCAGCCTGCGGCGGCTGGGCACGGATCACATTGACCTGTACCAGCTGCACGAGTGGGACGGGCTCACGCCGCTTGAGGAGACGCTAGAGGCCCTGGACCTGCTGGTCAGCTCGGGCAAGGTCCGCTACGTCGGGGCGTCCAACTACGCCGGCTGGCAGCTGATGAAGGCGCTCGGCACGGCCGACAGGCTCGGCTTGCCGCGGTTCGTCAGCCAGCAGATCTACTACTCCCTGCAGGCCCGCGATGCCGAGTATGAGCTGATCCCGGCGGCCGTCGATCAGGGCCTCGGCGTGCTGATCTGGAGCCCTCTCGCGGGCGGGCTCCTGTCCGGCAAGTACCGCCGCGACCGGCAGCCGCCCGCCGGCTCGCGGCAGCTGACCGACTGGAACGAGCCGCCGGTCCGCGACCAGGACGCACTCTACGAGACGGTCGACATCCTGGTCAGTATCGGCGAGGAACGCGGCGTCTCCGCGGCTCAGCTGGCGCTGGCCTACCTGCTCGGCAAGCCCGCCGTAACCTCGCTGGTCATTGGCGCGAAAACCGCCGAGCAGCTAGCGGACAACCTGTCCGCCGCCGAACTTGTGCTGACCGCAGAGGAACGGGACCGGCTGGACAAAGCCAGCGAACCTCCGCTGATCTATCCGTACTGGCATCAGGCCAAAACCGCTCATGACCGGCTGTCCCCGGCCGACCTGACCCTGCTCAGCCGGCATCTCTAACGCACCACCGTGACCGTGCCTTGCGCCGGGCCTCGAGGAGGGTAGCGGCCATGTCGGACCTCCGAGACCGCGCGGGAGCGGCTGAACCCGAGGATCTCGCCCGGCTGTTCCTTGACCGGGCGAGCGCGGGTGAAGCAAGGCCGGTAAGCCCGCCCTGCGCTCAGCGCCCCGTCGCGCCCGCCGCTGCCAGCAGCGCAAGGAACAGGGACCGCGTGGCCCTGCCACCGGCTCCAGCCAGGCGACGGTCCGCAGCAACGGCGCCCGACCTGCGCATATCGGCTGCATTCATCGTCGACGGAGGCCGCAGCTCGGGCCGCATGACCGCAATGGCCCCGGCCAGCCTCGCCCGGACAGCACCGCACCGACCTCAGCGGCAACAGCGCACGGACGCTTGGTCACGTCAGACCAGCTGTAGCGCAGCGTAATGATCCCGTCGGCCGCAGCGGCATTGTCCCTCCGCACGTCCAACCACCGGGCCTCGACCGGGTGCGCAAGCCGACCGTCAGTCTCCACCGCCACCAGGTACTTCCGGTAGAGCACGTCCCGATACTCGCTACGGCTGCCGCGGATCACCCGTACTTGCCGACTGCCGCACGGGAGACCATGGGGCCGCTCCACGTCGTGCTTGTATCGGTATTCGAGGACGGCATGCACGCCATCGGCGATGTCACCAAGCGCCAGTCGCAGCGCCTCGCGGAAACGTAGCTTCGCGCGATCCGACATCGCTGCATGGACGCGCTGGGGCGTAGTCAGCCGCCCGCTGCAGGCAGCGGATACCCAGCCCAGGGCCTCGTCAAAGGTCCGCGCCGCCTCGGTGAGATCGAGCACGGTCTCCTCGACCCGAGTGCGGGGCGGCGACTGGGAAGGATGACGCGCCACGCTGATACGCCCCGAGCGATGAATGACGATGCCCGCAATCGAGTCGAGCCGACGGTTGCCTGGCACCGTCACATGGATGAGGCTCGATGGCTTATGCGCGAGACCATGCAATTCGGCCGCGGTCTGATAGCTCAAGGCGGCGCCCGCCCCGGCGCGCAACACGGCCGCCCAGAGCAGCGAGGAGCGGCCGGGTTGTCCGCTAAATGCGGCGAAGACGCCGAAGTAGAGCCGCTGCCACTGGCCACCGTCAAGCCTCGCCCGAATCGCGTCCCTCGTCAGGCCTGCGCTGAGCGCCTGACGGCTCGTGATCACGCCATACTGGAACTCAGCCAGGCCCTGCAGGCTGTCCGGGAGATTGAGCATGTCCTTCAGCGTGGTTCACGGCGCTGCTCACAGGCCATGCCAATATTCAAGCCTGTGGATAACCAGGAGACTGTCGATGCACAGCGCAGCCGACGGTCCCTTCCCGCCTCGCCCTTACGAGCTCTCGTTCCTTGATCGCGGAGGATTTTGGGTGTTATAGCACCCAAAATCCTCCGCGATCAAGGAATGCCTGGGTGGACACGACAAGGGCTGGGCACGGCTGGGCAGACACCGGGCTGAGTATGGTGCCGAGCCCCTCGAACTCCCACGGCACCGGGCCGCGCCGCCGACCCCGGCGAGGAGCCGGTCGACGGCCTGGCGGGACGGCTCCCCGGCAGTGGAGGCCGCGCTTGAGGTCGCCGATCCGTTGTCGCTGCCGTGGATCGCCGCCGCGATGGACAGCATTGCGGACGTACTCGCCGATTTTGGCCGGTAGGGAACAGCCCACCGGGCTTTGCAACGCCGGGCGTTTCTTCATCCGACCTTCATGACATACGGTTAGCGTTACTTGCATGAGGCGGGTCAGCCGGTCGGCAGGAGCGGCCGATGGCCCGCCAGTGACCATGGTTGCGGGTCGGCGATGACCAGACCGCGACTGCTGGCGGCATTCCCGGCGCGGCCTGCCGAAAGAGCACGTCAGGATGCGATACGGGAATGCCTCCGTTGGAGGCGGAGGGGACGGGCATGACACGTGGCCAACACGGCCAGGGCCGGTTCTCGCTGCAAGAACCGCGGCGAGCAGCCGGGTCGGCAGCGCAGCGGCGGCCGGGCGAGATGGTCGGCCAGCCGTCTTCTCGCGGCCCCGTGACGTCACGCTACCGGCAGCCGGCCGAATCGCGACCGGGGCCGAGCGGGTACCAGGAGCAGGAAGAGGGCTACGGCACGCGATCCCGGACGAGCGACGACGAGGACTGGGAGGATCTGTACCGCCCGCGAACGCGGGCCAGCGCCAACGAGGATCGAGAGGATTATCCCCCCGCGGAGCCGCCGTGGATGATGCCGGCTGCCTCCTTTCCGCAGCCGTTTGACCTTGGCGCCTTCATCGCGCGCCGCCGGGCGCGGCGTTCTCGCCTGCGCGCGATCCGGGCCGCGCGACGGACCTTCGCGGGCCGCCATCCGTTCCTCACGGTCTTCTGCGCGGTCAGCCTCGTCCTCACTCCCGTCTGGGTATCGATCGGCAGTGCGCTGAGCAACCCGAGCCTGGGCTCGTCCGTGTCCGCCCGGTTCGCCGAATGGGCACGCAGCCATGGAGCGAGTTCGGAAGTGAACTGGATTGAGAATGTCTGGTACTCCCACCATCCGCCGCCGGTCGGCGGCACGCCGGCGAAGGGTTCCATTCCCGGACTGTCATCAGCCGGGCAGGGCTCGGGCAGCGCCAGCGCCCACGGCCCGGCGCACCTGCCGCGCCCGGCAAGGATGACTACCCCGGCGAGGCATCCGATCGCCGGCGAAGGGGTCTGGCGCCCGGCTGGCCGACTTGTCGGCGGCGTTCCCGCCGTCTACGAGACCTGGGTCCGCCCTGATGGCGTGCACACGAGCCTGGTGACCGGCGTGGCCTGGATGGACACCAAGCTGCTCCGGGCGACGCTCTACTCCGGCAGCCTTATCCCGGGCGGCGGGCCGTTCCGGCACACCGCCCCGGTCGGCGCGGCCAGCTCGAGAAGCCTGGTGGCTGCGTTCAACGCCGGCTTCCTCCTGCAGAACGCGCAGGGCGGCTACTACACGGACGGCAAGACGATCATGCCGCTGCGGAAGGGCGAGGCGTCCTTCGTCATCTACCGCAACGGGTCGGTCAACATCGCCGACTGGGGCAGGGACGCCACGATGAACCCGAGCGTGGTCTCGGTGCGCCAGAACCTCGCCCTGCTCGTCGATCACGGCAAGGCGGTCCCCGGACTCAACCCCAACGACACGACGAAGTGGGGCTTCACGCTCGGCAACTCGGTCTACGTCTGGAGGTCTGGGGTGGGCATGACGGCCAACGGGGCCCTGGTATACGTGGGCGGCCCTGGCCTCAACATCACCACGCTGGCCGACCTCCTCGTCCGGGCCGGGGCCATGCGTGCCATGGAACTCGACATCAACACGGACTGGGTCGACTACGCGACGTATGACCCGTCCAGCCCCACGGGCGCGGCCTCGGCGGCGAACGGGAAGGCGCTGCTGCCTGGCATGGTGGGCGGGGTGGGTCGCTACTTCGCGTCATGGTGGTCGCGCGACTTCTTCGCCATGTCCGCCCGGGTGCCGCTGACAGGCACCGGGGGGAAATGACGGGAACCACGGCCTGCGTCTCAGCTGAAGGTCGTTCGGAGCAGAACGACGACGGGCACCGGTTTGGTAGTAGTCATTGCTTCAGGCCCGCTTCCCTGCGTCGCGGTCCGGTTCACTGTTCGTGGCCGGCCGGCCGGAGGTAGCTAGCGCCCGCCGCCCGGCCGGCGGCGCAACGTAGCGGTAACCGAAGCCGCGGACCGCCTCGATGGGCGGGCCGGTGCCCTCGCCCTGGCCCAGCTTGCGGCGCAGCCGCATGATCGCGAATTTCACCCGGTCCGGGCCAACGTGCTGCGGGTCGTTCCAGGCCTGCTCGAGTAGCTGGTCGGCCGAGAGGGTCTGCCCCGCGTGCCGGACGAGGGCGGCAAGCAGGCGGAACTCGTTGGGCGTCAGCGGGGCCGGCTCGTCGCCGATGCGAACCTCGCGGGATCCGAAGTTCAGCTCGACCAGGGAATCCGCGTACACCTCTGCCTCCGGCCTGGCTGGCCGGCTCCGCCGCAGCAGCGCCTGGACGCGCGCGACAAGCTCGGCGTTGCCGAACGGCTTGGTGAGGTAGTCGTCCGCGCCGAGCTGCAGGCCGCGGACCTTGTCGGTCTCCTGGCCATGCGCGGTCAGCATCAGGACCGGCACGTCGCTCAGGTCGCGGATGCGCTCTAGCACCGCCCAGCCGTCGAGGGTTGGCAGCCCGACGTCGAGCAGCACCACATCCGGCCGCTCGGCGTGGAAGGCACGCAAGCCGTCTCTGCCGTCGGCGGCGCCGACGACGTCGAACCCGGCCCGGCGCAGCACCATGCCGATCGCAAGTGCGATGTCCTGGTCGTCCTCGATGTACAGGACCTGCGTCTTCATGGGCTTACCGGCAGGTAGACGCTGACCGTGGCGCCGTGCCCCACGGTGCTGCGCACCTCGACGCTGCCGCCGTGCAGCTCGGTGATTGCCTTCACGACCGACAGCCCGAGGCCGGTCCCCGGCAGACCAGCCGTCCGGGCGTTGGAAGCCCGGACGAACCTGCCGAACAGCCGGCCGAGCTCGTCGGCCGGGATGCCGATCCCGCCATCCGTCACGTCGATCCGCCATAGCCGGCCGTCGTAGGTCGCCTCGACCCGAATCCGGCCATCCTGGCCGGAGAACTTGATCGCGTTGGACAGCAGGTTGTCAAGGACCTGCTGGAGCCGGAGGTCGTCGGCTAGCAGCTGCGGCCCGGCGGCCGCGGAGACCTGCACGGTGATGCCGCGATCGGCCGCGGTGGCCGACACCGAGCGGACCGCCTCCGCGACCAGGTCAGGGACCGAGACGGCCGCGAGGTCGAGCGGGATGGCCTCGCCTTCCAGGCGGCTGAGCAGCAGCAGGTCGCCCACCAGGCGGAGCAGCCGCTCGGCGTTCCGCTGGATGACGGCCAGCGAGCTGACGGTCTCCGGGCTGAGCTCTTGCTGGTCGTCCATGATCAGCTCGATAAACGCCACTATCGAGGTCAGCGGGGTGCGCAGCT
Source organism: Streptosporangiaceae bacterium (assembly GCA_035299845.1). GTDB lineage: Bacteria > Actinomycetota > Actinomycetes > Streptosporangiales > Streptosporangiaceae > Palsa-506. The sequence goes on along the minus strand of DATGVY010000759.1, from coordinate 7,642 downwards.
CGTGCGACATGGTGGACAGGAACTGCGTCTTGGCCTCGTCGAGTTCCTGCAGCCTCGCGTTCTGCTCGGCCAGCCTGAGCTGTGCCCGCTCGGCCGCCTCGCGGGCGGCGAGCTCGGCCTCGAGCAGGCTCTCACGCTGCTCCTCCAGCGCCTTGCGCTCGGACATGTCCAAGACCAGCCACAGATCGCCGCGGTACTCGCCGTCTACCAAGATCGGCCAGTAGTCGCACTGGAAGGTACGGCCGTCTGCGCACGCGATCCGCTCCCCGTCGACCGGCTGGCGGGCAGTGAAGGCCATGCCGGTGCGGCGGACGAACTCCCTGGGGTCTGCGAACGCGTCCTTGATCTGCAGCACGAGCTGCGCTGTCGGGGTCCCGATGAGCTGGTCGGTCGCGTCCTCGATGCCGAACAGGTCGCAGAAGCTCCGGTTGACCTGCGCGACCTGGCCGTTCTCGGCGGAGACGAGCACGCCGGGGATGGTGGCGTTCACCAGGCCATTGAGGCGCTCGGTCTGGTCGGCGAGACTGCGCCGGGCGTCCCGTTCAGCGCTAAGCAGCCGCTCCCTTTCCGCCTCCGCCCGCTTAAGGCCGGAAATATCGGTGACCGCGCCGAGGAATCCGCACGGGCGCTCGTCCGATCCCAGGATGGGAACGACCGCAAGATGCACCCACACTTCGCGGCCGTCGGCCGATCGCAGGCGGCAATCGGTGCGCAGTTCGCTGTCCCTCGCGGACGCCTGTTCCCGTTCCCGTGCCAGGCGCCCCACGTCATCGGGGTGGATTCCCGCTGGCCAGCTCGCGCCGAGAGCGCGGGCCATGGTCATCCCAGTGAGCTCGCACCAGCGCACGTTGGCGAAGGTGTACTTCCCGTTCAGGTCCGTCTGGATGATCCCGACCGGCGCCAGCTGAGACACCAGCCGGAAGCGCGTCTCGCTCGCCAGCAGGGCGCTGCTGGCCCGCTCTAGCTCGCTGATGTCATGCAGGAAGCCGCAGAAATGCACCCGGCCGTCGACCGCGATCGGGACTCCAGTCAGCTCGACCATGCGCTCCGAGCCGTCAGCGCGCAGGACGGGCAGCCGCGTCCGGCCGGCGAAGTCCCTGCGCTCGCCGGACTTCAGGTACGTCCTGGTGCTCGCCATGACGGCGGCCCAGTCCCGCTCAGGGACGAGGACTTCCACCACGTCCTTGCCCAGCACCTCGTCGCGCCGCCAGCCGGTGAGCTCCTCCGCCGCCTCGTTGAATGCCAGCAGCCGCCGGTCAGCGCCAGCCACGACGATAGCGTCCGGCGATCCCTCGACGATAGCCGTCGTGAGTGCCTGGCGTTCGGCCAGTTCAGCGGTGTCATTGGCGTGCCGGATCTGGGCGGCCACGATCGCCGCTATGCCTCGCATGGTGGCCCGGCACTCCGCGCTGAACCGCTTCGGGTCACCGATCAGCGCGATGGCGCACAGGCACCGCCCGACGCGCGGCGCCGCATAGGCCAGCCGGACGCTCATCGGCCGCGGGCCGGAACTCAGCGAAGCCTCGACGTATCCGCCCTCGGCGGCCAGGTCGCCATGCTGTGCGTACAAGACGCTGATCCCGGCGAGCAGCACCCTGTCTGTGGCTGCATACCGGGGTTGGGCCGCGAGTACGACAAGCTCACGGCCCGCATCCTGCTGGAGCGCAAGCGCGGCGGCGCAGCCGAAGAGGCCGGCCAGACCGCCGAGAATCGCCGGCAGGGCCCCGACATCAGCTTCGTCTCGCAGCACCTGCCCGACGGCGAATTCCAGCAGGCCGACCGGTGAGTCGGCCGGCCGGCCGGCCGCCGTTGCCAGGCCGGTTGCTGAGCTAGCCTGAGATGTCCCCATGACTTCGCAGTCCCACCTGCCCCGTGAGTTCGCGGTCCGCTGCGGGTGAAAATGGCATATTCCGACTGATCATTAGCCCATTAAGGAATATCCGCATTCAGCACACATGCGCCGCATAGAATTTCCCCCCGTATCCCCTGTCACCGACATTACTACCCGCCGCCGGACGGCCCGAATCAGGACCGCCGGTCGTGCACGCGGCTTATCGGCAGGTAAACGCTCAACGTGGTCCCGTGCCCCATGGTGCTGCGCACCTCGACGCTGCCGCCGTGCAACTCGGTGATCGCCTTCACGACCGACAGCCCGAGGCCGGTTCCCGGCAGCCCGGCCGTCCGGGCGTTGGAAGCCCGGACGAAGCGGCCGAACAGCCGGCCGAGCTCATCAGCCGGAATGCCGATCCCGTCATCCGCCACGTCAATCCGCCACATCTGGCCATCGCGGCTGGCCCCGACCTCGATCCGGCCATCCTGGCGGGAGAACTTGATCGCGTTGGAGAGCAGGTTATCAAGGACCTGCTGGAGCCGGAGCCGATCGGCCTGGACCGGCGGCCCGGCCGTGGCGGAGACCTGGACGGTGATGCTGCGCTCGGCTGCGGTGGCCGACGTGCTACGAACCGCCTCGGTGACCAGGTCAGAGACCGACACGGCCGAAAGCTCGAGCGGGATGACCCCGGCTTCCAGGCGGTTGAGCAACAGCAGATCACCCACCAGGCGGAGCAGCCGTTCCGCATTCCGCTGGATCACGGACAGCGAGCTGACGGTCTCCGGGCTGAGCTCGTGCTCGTCGTCCATGATCAGCTCGGTGAACGAGACGATGGAGGTCAATGGCGTGCGCAGCTCGTGCGACATGGTGGCGAGGAACTGGGTCTTGGCCTCGTCGAGTTCCTGCAGCCTGATGTTCTGCTCAGCGAGCTTGAACTGCGCGCGTTCGGCCGCCTCGCGGGCGGCCAGCTCAGCCCTGAGCAGGTCCTCCCTCTGCTCCGCCAGCAGGTGGCGATCGGTCGAGTCATCGACGCCCCACAGATTGCCGCGATAGTCCCCGTTGACGAACACCGGCGCGTAGTCCCACTCGAGCGTGCGGCCGTCGGCGCAGGCGATCTCTTCCAGGGCGACCGGCCGGCGCTCGGCCACCAGCTCGCGCGTCCGGCGGAGGAACTGGTCAGGATCGGCGAACACCCGCCGGATCCGGACCGCGATCCGGGCGGCCGGGCTGCCGATGAGCTGGCTGGGTTCCGTGCTAATCCCGAACAGGTCGCAGAAGCTCTGGTTGACCTGCGTGATCCGGCCGTGCTCGTCGTCCAGGAGTATTCCGGGGATGGCGGCGTTCACCAGGCCATTGAGGCGCTCGGTCTGGTCGGCGAGACTGCGGCGGGCGGCCCGTTCCGCGTTAAGGAGCTCTTCCCTTTCTGCTTCCGCCCGCTTACGTCCGGAGACGTTGGTGACTGCCGCAAGGAATCCGCACGCGCGTCCATCGGCGGCCAGGACTGGCACGACCGCGATATGCACCCAGACCGGGTCCGGGCCGGCCGGCCGCAGGCGGCAATCGGTGCGCAATTCCCCGTCCGCCGCGGCCGCCCGTTCCCACTCCTGACTAACCCGCTCGATGTCGTCGGGGTGCAGGCTCGCCGACCAGCCGACGCCGAGCGCCTCTTCCGCGGTCATCCCGGTCAGCTCGCACCAGCGGTCGTTGGCGAAGGTGCACGATCCGTCCAGGTCCGTCTGCACGATGCCGACCGGCGCCAGCTGAGACAGCAGTCGCAGCCGCGCTTCGCTCTCCAGCGCGGCCATGTGGGCCCGCTCCAGCTCGCTGAGGTCACGCAGGAAGCCACAGAAGTGGACCTGGCCGTCGACCATCACCGGGACGTGCGTCAGCTCGACCGTGCGTTCCGAGCCGTCAGCGCAGAGGATGGGCATGCGGGTCCGGCCGGCTAGCGCCGCGGCGTCGCCGGAATCCAGGTATTTCCTGGTGCCCGCCATGAATTCTGGCCGGTCACGCTCCGGGATGAGGACATCGGCTAGCCCCTCCCCCAGCACCTGGTCGCGCCGCCAGCCTGAGAGCTCCTCGGCCGCCGGGTTGAACACGACCAGCCGCCGGTCAGCGCCGGCCACGACAATCGCATAGGGTGATCCGTCGATCAGCGCCGAGGTGCGTGCCTGGCGGTCGGCTAGCTCAGCAGCGTCGTTGGCGTGGCGGATGTGGGCAGCGACGACAGCCGCGATGGCCCGGATTGTGGCCCGGGATTCCGCGTTCCAGCGCGCGTCATCTCCGACCAGCGCGACGGCGCACAGGCAACGTCCGGCGTCCGGCGCCGAGTAGCCCACCAGGACGCTTATCGGCTGGCCACCCGGCCGGCCACCCGGCGGGTCGCGATATCTCAGCTGGGCCTGGAAGAATCCGCCCTCGGCGGCTGCGTCGCCATGCTCCGCTGACAGGGCGCAGATCTCAGCGCGCAGCGCCCGATCCGCGCCCGCCTGCCGGGGGTGAGCCGCCAGGATGACGAGATCCTGACCCGCATCTTGCTGGAAGGCCAGCGCGGCGCGGCAGCCGAAGAGCTCGGCGAGCCTGCCGAGGATCGTCGGCAGGGCCTCGACTGCGGTTTCCTCCCGCAACACCTGGCCGACGGCGAACTCCACAAGCTCGACCGGCGAGGCTGCCGCCCGGCCGGCAGCCGACGCCGGATCTGCTGCTGAGCTAACCTGAAATGCCCCCATGACGCCGCGGTTTCACCTGCCCCCGTGACTGCGCGGTCCGCCGGGCCGGCAATTCGCTTATTCCCGCCGAAAGCCATCTCGTCGAGTAATATCCGAATTAAGGCACATGCGTCCCGGATAGCTTTCCCCGTCTCCCCCGTCACTCGCACTATTACCCATCGCGGACCGCCCGAATCAATGCCGCCTGCGCCTGGTGTCCGTATCAGCGGCCAGTCAGCACGGCGTTATGCCACCGGCAGTCAGTGGCAGCAACTCGGGCCGCTTGGCCGAGGCGGCGTCGCCAGAGGAGACGCCGCGCAGCCGCCTGCTCACCCAGGGCGCCGCATGGTCCCTCGCCCAGCGCGCGTCCAACCGGCGCGCGGCGAGCCAGGCAGCCGACCTGCCCGCCCAGCCGCCAGGCGGCTCGATCACCGGCAGCGGCATGCGCCAGTCGGCGTCGACCGGCATGCCCATCACCTCGCACGCCCGCAGCGCCACCCGGCGGTGGCCGTCGGATGACAAGTGCAGGCGGTCCTGGCTCCATTCCCTGGGGTCGGCCAGCACGCTCATCGACCAGAGGTCGACCAGGTGGCAGTCGCGGCGGGCGGCGATCGTGCGCAGGTGCATGTTGTAGACGGCGGCCTTGCCGCGGATCAGCCGGATCAGCGGGAAAGTGCCTGGATCGAATCCGGCGAAGACGACCACCTGGCAGTTGGCCTGGCGCAGCCGCGCCACGACGTCGTCGAACGCGCCGGCCAGCGCATCGGGATCGGCCCGCGGCCGCAGCAGGTCGTTGCCGCCCGCGGCCACGCTGACCAGGTCCGGCCGCATGCCGATGGCACGGGGCACCTGCTCGTCGGCGACCTCGCGCAGCACCTTGCCGCGGACGGCCAGGTTCGCATAGCGCAGGCCGGGCCTGACCTCGGCGAGCCGCTCGGCGAACCGGTCCGCCCAGCCGCGCAGGCCGCTGCCGTCCGCGCTCAGGTCGTCGAGACCCTCAGTGAAGCTGTCGCCGACTGCCACGAAGGAGCCGATGCCGCCGATCCCCCGGTGTGCCGCCATGCAGGCTATTTTGCCAGGCCCGGCTTGCCCCATTTCGCCGCGCCCGGCACCGGCCGGACTCGGCTGCGTAAATCCTCGGTAAGAGCCGTCCGCACGCAGGACACGATGCGTTCGATGTCATCGCGCGCCAGTCCGGGGTGCACGGGTAGCGCCAGGACCTCCCTGACCGCCCGGCTGGCGCGGGGCGTCTCATCGATGATCAGCTGGGGGTGGCCCCGATAGCAGGCGTAGCCATGGACAAGGGCTGGGTAGTACGGCCGCGAGTCAATCCCGGCCGCGTCCAGGCACTTGCCGAGCTGATCGCGGTCGATCGGGGCGGCCGCGGTCACCTGCACGACGTACTGGTGCCAGGCATGCAGCCGCCCGCGCGGGACGACAGGCAATACCAGGCCAGGCAGCCCGGCGAGCCCTTCGGACAGGCGGGCCGCGTTGCGCGCCCGGCTGGAGTTGATCTGCGGCAGCCGCCTCAGCTGTGCGGTGGCGATAACGGCCTGCAGGTCGGTCAGCCGGTAGTTGAACCCGGGCAGCACGTAGTCGTACGGCGCCCGCATGCCGTGGTTGCGGAGCAGCCGCAGCCGCCGGGCGATATCGTCGTCGCTGGTCGTGACGATTCCGCCCTCGCCGCAGGTGATGTTCTTGGTCCCGTAGAAAGAGAAGGCGGCCGTGCCGGAGGAGCCGACGGCCGCCCCGGCAACCCGTGCGCCGTGAGCCTGCGCCGCGTCCTCGATGACGGCAAGCCCCCGCTGGCCGGCGATGTCCGAGATTTCCGCCATCGCCGCCGGCAGGCCGTAGAGGTGGACGGGCATCAGCGCCCTGGTGCGCGGCGTCACCAGCCTGGCCAGCCCGGCCGGGTCGATGGTCAGGTCGTCGGCGATGTCGGCGAACCTGGCCGTGGCCCCGACTTCGAGTATCGCGTTGAGTGTCGCCGCGAACGTCAGCGGCGTGGTGATCACCTCGTCGCCGGAGCCGATGCCGTGCGCCCGCAGCGCGGCAACAAGCGCCGTCGTGCCGTTGCTCACCGCGACCGCGTGCGCCGCGCCATGCGCGCGGGCGAAGGCATGCTCCAGTTCAGCGACCCGCGCGCCGCCGGCCAGCATGCCTGACCGCAGGACGCCGAGGACGGCTTCCTCCTCCGCTCGCCCGATCTCGACCTTGGTCAGCGGGATGCGGGGCAGGCGGCCGGCCGGCCCTGGGTCAGCTGGCACTGGGTCAGCGGGCACTGGGTCAGCGGGCATGCCGCCCCCGGTACAGCGCCCTGGGAAGTCCACGGCAGAGCGAGTCCAGGGCCTGGCTGACCGCAGCGTCGATGGTGCGGGCACAGTCGAGGAATGCCGCCGAGGTGGTGACCGGGTCGGCTATCTCATCCTCGGCCGGCGCCACGTAGGGCACCCGGCCGCGCAACTGCGCGATGCTGGCCACCAGGTTCCGCGCGTGAGCTACGGCGGAAACGCCCATGGCCGGACCGGTAGCGGCGCCCGGGGCGAAGGCCGCAAGGCGGGCGAATTCGCGCAGCAGGTAAGCACGCCGTGACGCGCCGGGCCGCATCGCCAGGACCTCGTTCCTTTGCTCGTGGCCGACAGCCAGGATCAGGTCAGCCGCATCGACATCGGCCGAAGTTAGCGCGTGACTGACGAAGCCATCGGCATCAGCGCCCAGCCAGCTGAGGGCCTCCGCGGTGTACGGGTGCACCGGGCAGCCGTCCAGGCCCGCAATTCCGGCGCTCGCGACCCGGAACCGGCGGGCATCGGCGCCGAGGCGAGCCCGCAGGCCGCGCCGGGCGAGCCGCTCGGCGATCACCGACCGGCAGACGTTGCCCGTGCACACGAACAGGATGCCGAACTGGCCAGGGCCCGGGGCATCGCCCGGCGCCGTGGCGGGCACCCGGTCGAGCGCTGGCCGGGCCGGCAGTGGCACGGCGGCCGGGATCCATGCGGCCACCGTGTCAGCTGGGCGCCGCGGTGGTCACCGTGGACGGGTGCTGCTGAGCGAACGAAGCGACGGCGTCGTGCCTGATCGCGTTCCACAGCTGGTGGCTGACCGG
>DATGVY010000758.1:0-3025 GCA_035299845.1 Streptosporangiaceae bacterium | reverse complement strand
CCGGCGGGTCTGGCAGTTCTGGCGGGTCCGGCGGGTCTGGCAGTTCTGGCGGGTCCGGCGGGTCCGGCGGGTCTGACAGATCCGGCGGGTCCGGCGGGTCCGGCGGGTCTGACAGATCCGGCGGGTCCGGCGGATCTGGCGGGGCGCGAGCGGTCGGCGACCGGGATGGCCGAGGATTTCCGCCGCCGCGGCTGCTCGGGTCCTTCGACCCGCTGCTGCACGGCTGGGTGTCCCGTCAGCCGGTCCTGGGCGCCCGGCAGGACATCGTGACGTCCAATGGAGTATTCCGGCCGTTCGCGCTGGTCCGGGGCTGTGCGGTCGCCACCTGGAGCATCGCCCGCGGCCGGGTCACGCTCGCGCCGTTCGCACCGCTGGCGGCAGACGATGAGGCCGCCTTGGCGGCCGACGGCGCCGACGTGCTGCGCTTCCTTGAGCTGGCGTAGCCCGGCTGCCTCCGGTGCCTGCGGGGTCTGATTTTACCGAGATGATCCCACGTCCACCTTCTCCGAAGTAGCCCCAGATTGCACCACGACATAGCGCATCCTGGTGATCATCTGCTGCGCCAGCAGCACGGCGACCAGCAGGAATGCGGCTACGATCCCGTCCAGCCAGAAATGGTTGGCCGTCACCACCACGATGAGGAGCGTGAGGGCCGGGTAGCCAAGCGCCAGCCAGCGCCATCGGCTGCTGGCTACGGAGATCACCAGGATGGCGACCAGGATTGCCCAGCCGACATGCACCGACGGCATGGCGGAGAGCTGATCGGGATTGAATCCGGTCTGCGTGCCGTAGACCGACTCGTTGTACCGGATCGCCGTGTCCACCATGCCGGCCGCGGGCAGCATCCGCGGCGGGGCGACCGGGATCAGCTGGACGAGCAGGCAGCTGGCGGTGAATGCCACCAGCGTGGTCCGTGCCGTCAGGTACCGGTCGTGATGCCGCACGAACAGCCAGATCATGCAGCCGATGAGGACAGGGAAATGCAGGCCCGCGTAATAGAGGTTGGACGCTCGCACGATCAGCGGATAAGGCAGGAAGACGTGCTGCAGGCTAGCCTCGCTGGGCATGTGCATAACCCGCTCGGCATGCCAGAGCCATTGCGCCCTGGCCAGCGCGTCGCCTGGCCCGAGCACGGCGAAGGAGCCAGCGAGCTGCCACAGCGCAAACAGCGCGAGGATCAGCGCGGTCTCCTGGGCGAACTGCGCGCAGGCAGCGACGCGCGGCTGCCGCGCCCGGCGCAGCAACGGCACGGAAACGGCGAGGCAGCCGGCCAGGATCGCGGCAGCCTTCCAGGACAGCTCAAGATTCGGCACGCGCCGGCCCCGCCTGATCGGCCACGTAACTGGCTGCCTCGGCGTGGGCCGCTGGCGTCAGGTATCGCCCGGCGGGCAGCCGGCTGACGCTGGCCAGGATCGTCTGTTCATCCCAGCTCCACGGCTCGTTCACGTCGATCAGATTACGTTCCGGCAGCCGGGCTTGCGAAGTTGGGCCGGTCCGCCACCGGACGGCAGAATCGGCCACCCGGTCGGCCAGCTGGCGGCAGAATCAGCCAGATGCGACACCATGATGCCTCCGGCGAGCGTGCGGCCTTAGCCGAGAGGTACTCGGCAGGACCAGATGGGGCAGGGCAGGCAGGCACGCCGGATGCAAGCCAGGCGGAGGCCCTGGGCCCGGACAGGGCCGTGCCGGACGGAGCAGTGCTGGACGAAGCGGAGCCAGGCGAAGCGGAGCCGGACGGAACCCAGCCCGACCCGGCGGAGCCGGAGGCGGCGGAACGGGAGGCACCGGGGCCCGGGTCACGCGGCCGGCTTGATGATCTCCAGCGGCGGCTCGAAGGCCTGCGGGCAAGCCATCCGTCGTCGCCGGGATACGGCGGGCACCGCGACGCCAGGCAGGCACCGGCCGGGCCGCTGCGTGACGGCGAGCCCTACCGGCCCTGGTTCTCCGGTGATGAGCCGGGGGAGCCTTGGTTCACTACGGATCCCGCGGATCCTCACGGCTGAGCGTGGCTGGATCGGGCTCCTGGCGGGGCAGCGAGACCTCCGCGCTCACGTCGCCGGCCAGCCGGACGACGTCGCCGTCGGCCAGCCGGACGCCGGTGCCCGGCAGCACCCGGTCTCCGTTGACGAAGGTCCCGTTCGTGGAATGCTCATCGCGGATGGTCGCGTGGCCCGCATCGTCGACGGTAACCGTCGCATGCCGCCTCGATACGTTCTCATAGCTGGCAAACGCGGCGGCGACCAGGGAATCCTCCGGATCCCGCCCGAGTAGCAGGGAGGTCCCCGCAGGTACCTCGACATTGCCGGTCGGAAAGGCCAGGCGCAGCACGGCCGGGGAGATCGAGCCCGGCCTATCTTCCCCCTTGAGGTACTCCTGCATGACCGTGACCGAGGCGGGCCGGTCATCGTCCCGGGAGCGCACCCGCGGCAGGTTCGCGCCGCACGTGAAGCAGATGAGGTCATCTAGCTTGACCTCGGCAGCGCAGACTGGGCAGGTCAGGGTCGCCATCACATCCTCCACCGCGGAGCTGAGGCCTCGGGGTCACGGCCGCTTGAGCGTAACGTGCCGGGAAACGATCTCGTGTCCCGGGCCAAACCTTAGCCGCGCTCTTCACATGCGTGTGCCGGGTACTGACTTACAACTTGGTGCCAATAACGATTGGCGGTGTTGACGCGCAGGTTCATGCTGGTCACGCGCTCGCCGCTTGACAACGAGTCCACGCGAGCATGCTCAGAACGCCTATTGCGCACCACGTCGTTAGGGCGCGTCGAGAAATAACCCGTCGTTTCGTGTTCTGGTTGTCATGGTTGTGGTAGCGGACTACCAGGGCTGATGAAGTGGCAGGTGGGAGCATGGTTGACCACCTTCGCTGCCTGTGAGGCGAGCGCGAGCGCGGTGCCGCTGGAAAGATCAAGCCTGCGTGTTGATCATCTGCGGGTCCTTACGACGTGGTGCGCAATAGGCGTTCTGAGCATGCTCGCGTGGACTCGTTGTCAAGCGGCGAGCGCGCGACCAGCATGAACCT
>DATGVY010000757.1:0-3598 GCA_035299845.1 Streptosporangiaceae bacterium | reverse complement strand
AGGACGGCGGGGCGCAGGACGTCGGGGCGCAGGACGTCGGGCCGCTGATCTACTTCAGCGGCGGCTACCGCCGCCTGGCCGCCGACTGAGTCCAGGCATTCGCCGGCCACTGGATGATTGATGCCCCGCCCGATCAGGTTTCTTGATCGCGGAAACTAAGGGGTGCTGGAGCCCGCCAAAATTTCCGTGATCAAGAAACAGTCTGCTGGCGCCGGCGGCGGCACCGGGCGGCAGCACCGGCGCGGCCCGCCGGCGCCGGGCGCGGCGGGCGTCAGGTCAGCGGGCGATCTCCACGACCCGGTCGATGGCCCAGTCGAGATCCTCTTCGGTGATCACCAGCGGCGGAGCCAGCCTGATCGTGGTGCCATGGGTGTCCTTGGCCAGCACGCCGAGCGCGGCAAGCCGCTCGCAGGCCTCGCGGCCGGAGAGCGCGGCGAACTCGACGCCGGCCCACAGGCCGCGCCCGCGGACCTGGCGCACGGCGCTGGCGGGCAGGCCGGACAGCCGGCCATGCAGGTGCGCCCCGAGTTTGGCCGAGCGCTCCTGGAACTCGCCGGTGGACAGCATCGCGATAACCTCGCGGGCCACCGCGCAGGCAAGCGGGTTGCCGCCGAACGTGGAGCCATGCTGGCCGGGCTTGAATACGCCGAGGACGTCGCCGGACGAGACGACGGCGGAGACCGGCACGATGCCGCCGCCGAGCGCCTTGCCCAGTACGTACATGTCGGGCACGACGTCCTCGTGCTCGCAGGCGAAGGTCGTCCCGGTCCGGCCGAGGCCGGACTGGATCTCGTCGGCGATCATCAGCGCGCCGCTCGCCGTGCAGATGTCCCGTACCCCGGTCAGGAAGCCGGGCGGCGGCACGAGCACGCCGGCCTCGCCCTGGATCGGCTCGACAAGTACCGCGACCACGCGGTCATCGATGACCTCTGCCAGCGCGCCGAGATCACCGTAGGGCACTACCCGGAAGCCGGGAGTGAACGGGCCGAACGAGCCCCTGGCGTCCTCGTCGGTGGAGAAGCTGATGATCGTGGTGGTGCGCCCGTGGAAATTGCCCTCGAAGGCCACGATGACCGCCTCGCCGGCGGGCACGCCCTTGACCTCGTATCCCCACTTGCGGGCCGTCTTGATCGCCGTTTCCACCGCCTCGGCGCCGGTGTTCATCGGCAGCACCATCTCCATGTCGGCCAGCGCGGCGAGTTCCGCGCAGAACGGACCGAACTGATCGTGCTCGAACGCCCTGCTGACCAGCGTGACTCGCTCTAGCTGGCGCTGCGCCGCGGCCACCAGCCGCGGGTGCCGGTGGCCGAAGTTGATCGCCGAGTATGCCGCCAGCATGTCAAGGTAGCGGCGGCCCGCCACGTCGGTGACCCATGCGCCGTCCGCCTGGGAGATCATCACGGGCAGCGGGTGATAGTTGTGCGCGCCGTGCAATTGTGCCTGCGTCCGCAGTTCCTGCGCCGTCCGCGCGCTGGCGTCCGGTCCCTGACTAACTGTCATTTCCTGCCCCCTCACGATCTCAATTCCAGTGTGCGGCACTTCGGGCCGCCGCCCGCCTTGCGGAACTCCGACATGCCGGCCGGCACCGGCTCGAAGCCGCGGGCGGCGACCTGCGCGGCGAGGCCGGCCGCCTGCGCGGGCGGCACGACATGACGGCCATCGCTGACCACGTTCAGGCCAAGTACCTCGGCATCGGTGTCCTTCGCCTCGATGAACTCGGCGAACAGCCCGGCCAGCGCCGCCCGCCCCGCGTCGTCGAACGCCGCCGGGTAGCAGGCGGCCGTGTCAGCATCCAGCACGCAGAGCGCTGTGTCGAGGTGATAAAACCGCGAGTCGGCCAGCTGGACGCTGACCACCCGCAGGCCGAACAGGTCGGCAAGCTCAGCCGCCACGGCTACGTCGCTGCGGAACCCGTGCCTGGCAGCATGCCGCCAGCCGGGGCGCAGCGGTGCTAGCCGCCCGCACGCACGGTCCATTCCTGGCCGCCCGGCGTGTCGGTGACGGCAACGCCGACAGCGGTGAGCTCGTCTCTGAGCCGGTCGGCGGCAGCGAAATCCCCCGCCTGCCGCGCGGCCTGCCTGGCCTGGAGCTTCTCCGCCGCGCCGGCGGGCAGTGGCCGCGCCGCCGCCGGCCGCCCGACGTCACGGGCCAGGTCAAGCCCGAGCAGCTGGTCGGCATGTGCGAAGGTCTCGAACTTCGATCCCGGCGCGATCTCGCCGTCCTTCTCAAGCCCGCGCAGCGCGCGCAGGGCGGCGGGCGTATCCAGATCGTCGTCAAATCCGCCGGTGATGTCGCTGACGTACTGCGCGCACATCGGCTTGCTGGGCGAGCGGGCCCAGTTCGCCACTCGTTCCCGCCATCTCCGCAGGGTCTTGTCCGCGGCCGCCAGGGTGTCCCAGGTCAGGTTCAGCTGCTGCCGGTAGCGGTGCTCTAGCAGGGCGAGCCGGAGAGCCAGCGGGTCGAGCCCGCGGTCGGCGATGTCGCTCAGCAGCACCACATTGCCGGTTGACTTGGCCATCTTCCTGCCATCGAACAGCAGGTGCTCGCCGTGCGCCCAGTGCCGCACCACCTCGTGCCCGGTCATCGACCAGGACTGGGCACGCTCGTCCTCGTGATGCGGGAATCGCAGGTCGATCCCGCCGGTGTGAATGTCGATCGGGTCGCCGAGATAGTGCAGCGACATGGCGGAGCATTCGGTGTGCCAGCCGGGGAAGCCGGTACCCCAGGGCGCGGGCCAGGTCAGCTCCCGGCCGGCGGCCGCGGCCTTCCACAGCGCCCAGTCCGCATGGAACCGCTTCTGCTCGCCCACCTCGCCGCCGGAGCGGTGCCCGGGCCGCAGATCGTCGAGGCGGTTGCCGGACAGCTCGCCATAGCCGGGGAACGAGCGCGCGTCGAAGTACACCGACCCGTCCGGGGTGGCGTAGGCGTACCCGGTCTCGATCAGCTTCGCGATCATGTCGATCATGAGCCCGATGGACTCGGACGCGCGCGGCGCATGATCCGGCGGCCTGATGTTCAGCGCGGAGCAGTCCGCGCGGAACGCGTCCTCGAAGCGGCGGGCAAGCCGGAGCGCGGTCGTGCCCTCGGCGCGGGCCTGCGCCAGGACCTTGTCCTCACCCTGCGGATCGATCTCATCGTCGTCGGCCAGATGGCCCACATCGGTGATGTTCTGGCAGACCACCACGGTCAGCCGGTGCCGCTCGGCGGTCCGCCTGATCAGGTCAGCGAGCAGGTAGGAGCGCAGGTTGCCGACGTGCGCAGCCCGGTACACGGTTGGCCCGCAGGCATACATGCGCAGTTCGCCCCGGCGGGCAGGCGTGACGGGTTCGGCCCGCCGGGCCAGGGTGTCGTAGAGCCGGAACATGGAGTCAGCCTAGGGGCCTGCCCGGCGCGGCCAGTCCGGCCCGCCGGGCCGGGGTGTCGTAGAGCCGGAACATGGAGTCAGCCTAGGGGCCTGCCCGGCGCGGCCAGTCCGGCCCGCCGGCTCAGGTCAGCTAGCCCGGGCCAGCTAGCCCGGGCCAGCTAGCCCGGGCCAGCCAGTCCGGGCTCGCTAGTCCGGGCCCGCTTAGCTCAGACCCGTCTGCCCGGGCCAGCTCAG
>DATGVY010000756.1:0-5581 GCA_035299845.1 Streptosporangiaceae bacterium | reverse complement strand
CGCCGCTGAGCATGCCGTCGCAGTCGGCCAGCAGGCGGAGCTGCTGCTCCAGGCCGACGAGATGGGCGGTCCAGGGGCGATGCCGTCCCGGGCGCCGTAGCTGAACCGGTCGAGGTCGACGAGGTCGAACCGCCGGCCGGTCTGGCCGGGGGCGTCGTCGTTGCGGCTCCTGCCGCGGTCCTTCACCGGCGGGAAGATCCACCGGCCGGTCCGCGGGTCCCTGCGGCCGTCGCGCAGCAGCCCGGACTTCGGGATCCCGACGCCGGCCAGGATGAGAGTGGCGGGCAGGCCCATCAGCTCCCGGATGAGATCGAGAACGTCCTGGCCGGCCTCGCGGTGGAGCTTGAGCCTCGTCACGTCGTCGATCACGATCGCCTTGGTCCCGTGGTCGAAGACCGCGTCCTTGACGGTGCGGATCAGGTCTTCCAGCCGCATTCCCTTGTGCGGCTCGCCGTAGAAGTCGAGGATCCGCTGGCAGGCCGCGATCGGGGTGGCCTTGACCGGGGTCCGGACGTAGACGGCCGGCACGTGCCGGTCCAGCGTCCCCGCGGCCGCGGACGGGTTCTGCTCGTAGAGGGCGAGCCACTCGTCCTCGAAGCAGGCCAGGGCCTCGCAGACCGTCTCGGTCTTGCCCTGGCAGCCGCCGCCGTTGACCATCAGGCCGGGCCTGGTGCCCGGGCCCTGGCAGAACGCGTTCGTCTCGATCAGGGACCGCATCTTCCGGGAGACCCAGGCGCTCATCGGGGTCTCCTGGATCGCCAGGTTAGAGTGCGTGGCGACCCGGTGGAGGTCGTGCAGGCGACGCTGCCGCGGCGTCATCCGGGCATGCTCGGCGGCGGTGATCACCGGGGCCGGGACGAAGTCCCGGCGGGTCAGCCGCCACCGTGTCCACCCCTCCAGGGATTCGCGATCCGGCACCGGCCCCGGCAGGAACGCCGCGGGCAGGGCAGCAGCATGGCGGCCGGATCCCGGCCCGGGATCCGCAGTGCCCGCGGTCATTCCTCGTCCTCGTCCTCGTCCGGAAGTGCCAGCAGGCTGGTGGAGCGCAGCCTGTCGCCGAGCGTCCCGGGAGGAGCGGGCCGCTGCGGGACGGCCTGCTCGCGCCGGCGCCGGCGCTCGGCGTCGATCGCGTCGCGGGCCTGAGACGCCTGCTCGGGCCAGCGGAGGGGAACCACTTTCCCCTCGCTGTCTTCCGCCCGCGCGACCGCAGCGGTCACGGAGCCGTGCCGGTCGCTGGCTGCCTGGTCGCCCTGGGCGGCCTCGCGGGCACGGCCCTTCTTCTCCTTCTTGCCCAGCTGGGAGGGCCACTGCGAGACGGGGGCCGCCCCGCCGAGGAGCCTCAGCAGCACGGGCAGCAGATCGGCGTCGGATTTCGGCGACAGCCCGGCGGCACGGGCTTCGCGGAGCAGTTTTTCCGCGGTCTTGTCGGAGAACGCGGGGATCTCGCCCTCGGGCGGCAGCCCGTTCCAGCGCAGGGCGTGCCATTTCCCCGGGTCGGCGGGATCCTGGAAGAACACCTGCCGCCGGTCGCGACGGTCGCCGCGGATCACCCACTGGCCCTTGTGCCGGCCTCCCCGGCTGGACAGCTTTCCCTCATACGGCTTCAGCGCCGGGTCCGCCCTGCCGTACCAGAGCCCGCCGACCTTCACCCCGCGGTCAGCGTGGATCTTCACGTAATGCGCCGGCAGGAGCTCGTAATACAGCTCCGTCCTGGGGATCTGGAGAGCGAATCCGCCCTGGTTCATCGCGGCCGCGAACAGCGTGTTCGGGCTGTGCTCCTCTCCCGGCCCCCAGGCCGGGGCGTGCTCCCCGAGAGCCCGGTTCTGCCAGACCGAAATAATCCATTCTGCTACCAGATGCTCCATTTGCGCCATGGTCAGTACCGCGTCGGCCTCGGGGTCTGCCCCGCGGTCGGCGACGTCGATCCCGGTATAGCCGGGCAGGTGCTCGAACAGCAGGCTCCGCAGCGACCCGAAAGCCCTCTCGACCGCGGCCTTGTCCTGCGGGCGCAGCACCCTGGCGGGCAGGATGTTGCAGCCCAGCGCCTGCTGAGCGGCCACGGCCGTGTGACTTTTGTAGGGACCCCCGTGGTCCGTGGTGACCGTCTCCGGGGCGAAGAACGGCAGCCCGGCGACCCGGTAGCCGGCGAAGTCCGCGACGATGCCGGCGGGGACACCGGGATAGGGCCATTCCATCTCCGGGCCCCAGCCGGCCCGCAGCGGCAGCGGCATCATCACGTCGCGCAGCAGCATCGCGATGTCGACCGCGGTGTCCGACACCAGCGTGAGCCGGAACGCGACCGCCGAATGCGTGAACATATCGAGAGCAAGGGTCAGATGCGCAGATACCGGGTCGCCGAATACGCCCTCGCGGACCTTTACCGGCAGCGGGGTGGTGTCCAGCGCGACGACCTGGCCGGGCCGGTGCACCACCACGTGCACCTTCGACGGCCCGATGCCATCGGCCGACCGGTCATAGCGGGGACGGGTGCCGCCCGGCCCGAACCACTCCCGCCAGACCTCCTTCAGCGTCCAGAAGCCCGGGACCGGAACCTGCGGCCCGAACTTCTCGGCGACGTACTGGGCGACCAGGACGCACTTGTCCTTCATGCTGGTCCTGGACCGTTTCCGGGTTTCGGCCCGGACCGCGAAGATCGCCTCCCGCACCTCCTCGGTAATACTGGGATGCCCGGCCCGCGGCCGGAGCCACCGCCCGTCGATGCACCCGGCCGGGCCCTTGTCCTTCCAGGCGGCCGCCATGCGCCTCAGCGTCCGCTCGCTCACCTGCCCCAGCCCCAGCAACGCCGCCTCATCAGGGCCGAGGGCACTCAGCTCGGCGGCCTTGGCCCGCCGCCGCTGCCCCAGCATCGTGGTCCGCGGGTCATAGCCGGGGCGGGGCTCCCCGGGCTCCGGGTTCAGCGGATCCCCGCTCCGGAACCCGGTCTCGGCCTCCAGCAGGTGCGCGACGCGCAGCCGCACGACCTCCCGCTGGTAATCGGTCAGGTCGTCCAGGACCGGCGGCTGCCCGGCCGGCCGTGCAGGCCCCGCGGCATCATCCGGGACAGGCCGGCAGTCGGGGTGGCGCACCAGCCACCGGATGCTCCGCCACCGTTCCTCCCCGCCTGCGCTGAGCAGCACCCGGCCATGCTGCGCTTCAACGGACGACACCGCCCACTCCCTGCCGGCCAGCAGCAGCACCGACCCCGCCGACAGCTCCAGGAGCCCGGCCTGGCCCGCCATCAGCCGTTCCCCCCGGCCAGCCAGACCAGCGACGCGTCACAGACCGGGCGTGACAGGTCAATCCCCATCCGCCGGCACCACAGCAGGTGCAGCGCATGCGCCCGGGCGACCGCCGGCAAAGGCGTCGCCCCGACCAGGTCCCCGAACGCGGCCGGCGCCGACGACACCGCCCGCAGCAGGCAGTCCTGCAAGCCCAGCCGGTCTTCAAGGTCCCGCCGCTGCGCGGACAGCGCGTCAATCCCCGTCAGCACGTGGGGCCTCCAGCCGGCCACCACCGAATACCGCCACCCCGCCTCCAGCGACGCCTCCGCCGCGGCGGAGAAGCACGTCGCGTCGTCCTCCTTGACCAGCCTCGCGGGACGGACATCGAACAGCCACCGCGACCCGTCGCGGAACACCGCCAGGAAATCCGGGACATGCTCACGGGACCCGCCGCCGGCAGTCTCGAACCGGAGCGTGAACGGCTGCGGAAGGACATCTTCCACCGCCCCGGTGAAATCCAGCGCCAGCAGCAGCGACTGCTCCTCCAGCGACTCGAACCCGTGCACCCGCCCGGTCGACACCATGAACTGCAGCCCCGGCCGGTGACGCTGCCGCCGCCTCCAGGAGAACCGGCGAACCGGCTCGCACCCTGCAACCGGAACCGGCCCCAGATCCCTGACCAGGGACACAGTGTCCCCTCCCAGTACCTGCCACGTGGCCGTCCACTGCCGCGTCCACCCCGGGCCCAGCGCCAGCCGGGCACGCTCCGCGCCTCCGGTCTCATAGGCCAGGAACAACTCGCCCAGCCCGCAGCGATCCGACCGCACCGGCAACACATTGCTCACGGTCACTTATTAAGCACAACATGCAGGTAAGATCCTTTTGACCTCTTCTAATTAATGGCCCGGTATATGCCGAAAATCTCTAACCCGGGCCCAGGCCACCCGCCGGCATGCTAGTGCCGTGACCGGCAACGCTCGCCTGGTCTCGACGGAGTCCGAATCGGCAATCGAGCCGCCGGCATATGTGACTGGATCTCGCCCGCGAACGGCCAGGACCGGGATCACGGCAGATCCCGGCATCAACAGCCAGCCGACTATGACATCGAAGGCCCGCGATCAGCCTGGGGTATCCAGCGCGTTGCGATCGAGCGCTGCCCGGATCTGGCTGAGCCATTCTGCGCCCAGCTGGCGCCCGTTCGGGAGCTGGTCGCCTCGATCCCAGCGCCACGTTGTGATCATCGCCAGCACCAGGATCCGGCATTCGCGCAGCAAGCCCTGGTTGACACCCGGATAGCGCTCGCTGACTTCTTCGGGCGCATGGGCGAGGTCGAACTCGACAGGCCCGCGACAGCACGTCTCGAGGTCTACGAACAGCAGCCCGCTCTTCGTGGCGAGCACGTTGCCCGGGTGCGGCTCGCCGTGCAGCAACTGCTCGGCGCCGCCGCGGCCGCCGATCACTCGTCTCAGGCCTCGCAACGTGCCGCCGAGGAGCTCCCGGTCCGCGTCGGCGAGCGCCGGAGTGCGGTCGCGGCTCGCAACGAGTTGCTGGGCATGCTCGACCCGGTCCGTGAAGTGCGGCGCAGGGACATCCAGCTTGCGCATACCCGCATGCAGCCGCTCGAGCGCACTGGCGTAGCCGGCTGGTGAGACCTCTCGGGGCGACGCAGGTTCATAGTAGGCCCACAGCGTGACCGCGAAACCATCACGCTCATAGACGCGCGGCTCCACTCGAGGCTCAAGAGCAGCCACCGGGCTCCCGGATCCGGCGAGCCGCCGAGCAAGCTCGATTTCGAACTGTGCGACCTGATGCTCTACAGGGGCCACCCGGGCCAGCACGTCACAAGGCAGCAGACGCAGAGCGAGCTTGTTCGAGTCCTGAAGAACGATCGCGTCATCGACTGTCAGGCCAAGTGATGAGGCGATCGACATGGCCGCAGCCACCGCACGCGGGACCTCTGACGCCTGCAACCTCTCCTGGCCCCTCTCCCGTGAGCACCCGCCGTACTCTCCAAGCGGGTGCAACCTGCGCACCATGCCAAGTGCCGGTAGAGAGCCGCGGTGGCGCGGCGGGCGGTCCGTACCTGAATCGGCCCCCCCTTCGGCTGCCCAGCCGGCAACCGCCAAACAACGCAAACGATTCCGGTCGCGGCACTAAACGCAGGGAAGCAACGGCCGTCACAGCCGCCGACGTCGTCGTGACCCGCGATGGCCTGCAGTGGCCAACTATCGACCCTCAGTGGCCAACTAAAAATCCCTGTCACACGCGATCCAGGTGGCTGATCGCTGGCATTTGCGGCACAACCTGGCAGAACACGTCGAAAAAGAGGTCGCCCGGCACCGGGACTGCCTCAAAGAACC
>DATGVY010000755.1:0-22375 GCA_035299845.1 Streptosporangiaceae bacterium | reverse complement strand
GGTATCGGTCTTGGCGGGCTTCGCGGGGCCTTCAAGGCCGCCAGTTAAAGCCCTTACTTCGGGCCACTGGGCGCCGCCGTGAAGTGGTGTTTCCGCAGGTCGGCACAGTGCATACCCGCTGAGTCTTATCAGGGAAGCACTCTAACCGGCTGAGCTACAGGCCCTCGGGGGTAGCGGCAAGCACCGCAAGAGCGGACGCCGCCGGGACAGATTACCGCAACCGGCCGCCTGGGCGTCAGTCGGTCTCCTTGAGCGTGACCTCAATGCCGCCGGCCACGTGCGTGACCAGGTTGTAGATCACCGAGCCAATCGTCGAAAGAGCGGTGATCAGGATCACGTTCACGGCGCCGATCAGCATCGTGTAGCCGAGAACCCTGGACGCGGAGAACCAGCTGCTTGCCTTGACGCCAGGGGAGTTCTTGCCGGACGTGACGCTGGAGACCGATGTCTCGATCGAGTGGAAGACCCCGAGCCTGGATAGCACGAAGTAGAGCGCGGCAACGGCGACGAACAGCACGACCCAGCCGACGAGCGAGATCATGAAACTGAACTTCATCACCGACCAGGGCTCCAGCCTGATCACTGCAAGCTGGGCACGGCGCGGCAGCACGCCGTTCTGCGCCTGCCTGGCCGCCTGAGCCCTGGCGACCTTCGGAGCCTTGGGCGCCTTGGGCGGCCGCACGGCCTTTGGGCGCTTCGTGGCCTTACCCGGACTGGCCAGGATTCCGAACGGCGAAGTCATCGGGCCCGACCCGGCCTGTGGCGTGGAGACCTGGGCCGGATAGGGCGGCGGCATCCGGTTCGGGTCAGCCGCAAGCCCCACCTCCCCGGCCAGCGGCGGTATTGCGCCGGCGGGCGGATCCGCAAGCGCGGACTGCTGCCCGCCCTGATACGCCTGGTCCCTGGCGGGGGCCTGATCTCGGGCCGCCCCCTCGGGCAGCCACGACGGTGGCTCCACGCGGTGATCCACGTCGTCCTCCTCCGGAAAGTCGCCTGTCACGAGGTTATCTCCAGATGAGCGGTCCATGTCCGTGAGAGGCCGGCCATCATCCGCGCCATCACCCATGAGACGCTGCTGACCCGCGCTACGTTGCATCCAGCGATCTGCGGCCATCTTTCCACCCCCGTGGCTTGTCGTCCCCGAACTGACTGTCGTAAAAAAGCGCCCAGCGCACCCGGCCTGTCATTGTTCACCAGCCGGGGCGGCATCCGGGCCGGTGTCCGCGCCGTCCCGGCCGCCGCCGGCTGCCGGGTCATCCTGTTCACCTGGGTAGCCGGAGTCAGCCACCCCGCCAGGCCCATCTTCCGCCTCGTCCTCGGATCCCGCATCATCAATGTCCTCCACGCCCGCCGCGGACTCTGCGTTCCTGGCGATGGCAACCAGGCTCTGGCCGGCCGCCAGGTTCACCAGCCGGACGCCCATGGTCTGCCGCCCGGACATCTTGATCTCGGCCGCAGCGGTCCTGATCACCCCGCCGGCCGAGGTGATCGCGAATACTTCGTCCTCGGGTCGGACCATCAGCGCCCCGACGAGCTCGCCCCTGGTCTCGACGATCCTGGCGGTCAGCACGCCGCGGCCGCCCCTGCCCTGGACCGGGTACTGGTCGGCAGGCGTTCGTTTCGCGTAGCCGCCGCCCGTGGCCACCAGGACATCAGCGCCCGCCCTGACCACGTGCATGCCGAGCAGTTCGTCTCCGTCAATGAACCGCATGCCGATCACCCCGGAGGTGGCCCGGCCCATCGGCCGCAGCGCCTCGTCGCTGGCGTGGAACCTGATCGCCTGGGCGTGCCTGCTGACCAGCAGCAGATCATCGCCCGGCGAGATCAGCCTGGCGGCGATCACCTCGTCGTCCTCGCGCAGGTTGATCGCGATGATGCCGCCGGCCCGCGGCGAGTCGAATTCGCTCAGCCTGGACTTCTTCACTAGCCCGGACGACGTGGCGAGGACCAGGTACGGGGACACGGCGTAGTCCCGCAGCGCCAGCACCTCGGCAATGCGCTCATCGGGCTGGAAGGCGAGCAGGTTCGCGACGTGCTGGCCGCGGGCGTCCCTGGCCGTGTCGGGCAGCTCATAGGCCTTGGCGCGGTAGACCCGGCCCTTGTTGGTGAAGAACAGGATCCAGTGATGCGTGGTGGTGACGAAGAAATGCTCGACAATGTCATCGGTCCGCAGCTGCGCCCCGCGCACTCCCTTGCCGCCGCGCCGCTGTGCCCGGTACAGGTCTGTCTTGGTGCGCTTGGCGTAGCCGCCGCGGGTGATCGTCACGACGACATCTTCCTCGGCGATCAGGTCCTCGACGGACACGTCGCCGTCGTAGGCGATGATCTCCGTCCGCCGGTCGTCGCCGTACTTGGCGACAATCTCGGCAAGCTCGGTGCCGACGATCTGCCGCTGCCGCTCCGGCGAGGCCAGGATGCTCTCGTAGTCGGCGATCTGCGCCATCAGCTCGGCGTACTCATCGACAAGCTGCTGACGCTCCAGCGCGGCGAGCTTGCGCAACTGCATATCGAGGATGGCCCTGGCCTGGATCTCATCAATGTCGAGCAGGTTCATCAAGCCCTGCTGCGCCGCCGCCGCCGAAGCACTGGCCCTGATAAGCGCTATAACGGCATCTATCTGGTCAATCGCCTTGAGCAGCGCACTCAGGATATGGGCGCGCTCCTGAGCCTTCCGTAGCAGGTAGCGGGTCCGCCGGACGATTACCTCGATCTGGTGCGTGACCCAGTACCTGATCATCTGGTCAAGCCGCAGGGTGCGCGGGACTCCGTCGACGAGAGCCAGCATGTTGGCGCCGAACGTCTCCTGCAGCTGGGTGTGCTTGTACAGGTTGTTCAGTACGACCTTGGCGACCGCGTCCCGCTTCAGCACGATCACCAGCCGCTGGCCGGTACGGCCGCTGGATTCCTCTCTTACTTCGGAGATCCCGCCGATCCGGCCCTCCTTGACCAGCTCGGCAATCTTCACTGCCAGGTTGTCCGGGTTGACCTGGTAGGGCAGCTCGGTGACGATCAGGCAGGCGCGGCCCTTCAGGTCCTCTTCCACCTCGACGACGGCCCGCATGGTGATCGAGCCGCGGCCGGTACGGTATGCCTCCTGGATTCCCCTGCGGCCGACGATCAGCCCGCGGGTGGGGAAGTCCGGGCCCTTGACCCGCTCGATCAGCGCCTTGAGCAGCTCGTCGTCCGTCGCGCCGAAGTTCTCAAGGAACCACTGGACGCCGGCGGCGAGCTCGCGCAGGTTGTGCGGCGGGATCTTGGTCGCCATGCCAACCGCGATCCCTTCCGAGCCGTTGACCAGCAGGTTGGGAAACCGGCTCGGCAGCACGACCGGCTCGGCGGACCGTCCGTCATAGTTGGGCCGGAAATCGACGGTGTCTTTGTCGATGTCCCGTAGCATCTCCATGGCCAGCGGGGCGAGCCGGCACTCGGTATAGCGGTGCGCGGCCGCCGGGTCGTTGCCTGGTGAGCCGAAGTTGCCCTGGGGGTCCACCAGCGGCATCCGCATCGCCCAGGACTGGGCCAGCCGGACGAGCGCGTCATAGATCGCGCTGTCGCCGTGCGGGTGGTACTGGCCCATCACCTCGCCGATGACGCGGGCGCACTTGGAATAGCCCCGTTCGGGCCGGAACCCGCCGTCGTACATCGCGTACAGGATGCGGGTGTGCACGGGCTTCAGCCCGTCCCGCACGTCAGGCAGAGCACGGCCCACGATGACGGACATCGCGTAGTCGATGTAGCTGCGCTGCATCTCTACCTGGATGTCGACAGGCTCGGTCCGGTCGTGCCCGTCCGCAGGGGCGTCGGGCGTATTCACGTCGGTCACTTCGCGTCTCTTCTCAGCCAGTACCAGTGGCAGGATCCGGCCGGACTCGGCGTCTCATCCGGTGCCGATCCTTCGTGATCACGACAGATCGGGCGAGGCAGCCGGGCGCTGCGCCCGTCATATATCCAGGAACCTGACGTCCTTGGCGTTGCGCTGGATGAACGCGCGCCGGGCTTCCACGTCCTCGCCCATCAGCACGCTGAACAACTCGTCGGCCTGCGCGGCGTCATCAAGCGTGATCTGCCGCAGCACCCGCCTGGCGGGGTCCATCGTGGTCTCCCACAGCTCTTTCGCATTCATCTCGCCAAGGCCCTTGAACCGCTGCACGCCATCGCGCGGCCTTGGGTCCTTCCGCCCCTCGGCGATGCCCGCCTCGATCACGGCGTCGCGCTCCGGGTCGGAGTAGGCATAGCCGGGCGGCACGCCCCGGCCCTCCCACTTGATCTTGTAGAGCGGCGGCTGGGCGAGATAGACGTGCCCGGCCTCGATCAGCGGCTTCATGAACCGGAACAGCAGGGTGAGCAGCAGCGTCGTGATGTGCTGGCCGTCCACGTCGGCGTCGGCCATCAAGATGATCTTGTAGTACCTGAGCTTGGCGATGTCGAACTCTTCGTGGATGCCGGTGCCCAGGGCGGTGATCATGGCCTGGACCTCGTTGTTCTTCAGCACCCGGTCGATCCTGGCCTTCTCGACATTCAGGATCTTGCCGCGGATCGGCAGGATCGCCTGGAACTTCGGATCCCGGCCGTTCTTCGCGGAGCCGCCCGCCGAGTCGCCCTCCACCACGTAGATCTCGCACTGCTCCGGATCGCCGGACTGGCAGTCGGCGAGCTTCCCCGGCAGCCCGGAGCCGCCCATCAGGTTCTTCCTGGTCAGGTCACGGGCCTGCCGGGCGGCGATCCTGGCCCGCGCCGCCTGAGTCGCCTTGATGATGATGGCCTTGGCCTCGCCGGGATTGCGCTCGAACCAGTCCCGCAGATGGTCGTTGCACACCCGCTGCACGAACGACTTGGCCTCGGTGTTGCCCAGCTTGGTCTTGGTCTGGCCCTCGAACTGCGGCTCGGCGAGCTTCACGTGGACGATCGCGGTAAGGCCCTCGCGCACATCGTCGCCGGTGAGGTTGTCGTCCTTCTCCCGCAGCAGGTTCTGGTCACGGGCATACCGGTTCACGATGGTCGTCAGCGCCGCGCGGAAGCCCTCCTCATGCGTGCCGCCCTCGGCCGTGTTGATGGTGTTGGCAAAGGTGTGCACGGACTCGGTGTACGAGCCGCTCCACTGCATGGCGATCTCGGCCGAGATCCCGTCGCCGTCGCCGCCGAAGTCGATCACCGACGCGTGCACGGCTTCCTTGGAGGCATTCAGGTAGCGGACGAAGTCCGCGATACCGCCGTCATAGCAGTAGCTGGCGACGTGCGGCTCGCCGTTCATGTGATCGGGCCGCTCGTCGGTAAGGACGATCGCGAGGCCGCGGTTCAGGAACGCCATCTCCTGCAGCCGGCGGGACAGCGTCTCGAATGACCAGGCAGTCGTCTCGAAGATCGCGTTGTCCGGCCAGAACGAGATCGTGGTGCCGGTCTGGTCCGTCGGCTCGCCCCGGACCAGCGCGCTGACCGGCTGGCTGACCTCATAGGACTGCCGCCAGACATAGCCATCCCGGCGGATCTCAGCTTCGAGCCGCGCGGAGAGCGCGTTCACCACCGACACCCCGACGCCGTGCAGCCCGCCGGACACCGCGTAGGACTTCCCGTCGAATTTCCCGCCCGCGTGCAGCGTGGTCAGCACGACCTCGACCGCGGGACGGTTCTCCACCGGATGGTTGTCGACCGGGATACCGCGTCCGTTATCCCAGACCCGGACGCCGCCGTCGGCGAGCAGGGTCACCTCGATCCGGTCGCAGTATCCGGCCAGTGCCTCGTCTACGGAGTTGTCGACTACCTCGTAGACCAGATGGTGCAGTCCGCGCTCACCGGTAGAGCCGACGTACATGCCCGGGCGCTTGCGTACCGCCTCCAGGCCCTCAAGGACCGTGATCGAGCGTGCGTCATACGACAAAGTGGATGCTCCTCCTGAAACGGACACCCGCCGGCGCCGCGACCCCCGCCGGCGTCAGCCCCTGGTGCACTCACCATTTTACCTGGGAGTACCGTCCGGCTCAGCCGTACGTGTCACGCGGTCCACGGCCATCGCGCACCCGCCATTGGCCGGGCTGGCGCGGCGCGGCCGGACCGCGTACTTTGACCCGCCGCACCGCGCCGTCGCCGAGTTCGGCATTGAGCCTGCGCACCAGCACGGCGGCGAGCAGCCGGACCTGGGTCGCCCACGCGGTCGAGTCGGCCGTCACGGTCAGGACCCCGTCCGCGAGGCCGTCCGGCCCGGTGTGCGCGGCAAGCTCGGGGCCCACGATCTGCTCCCACCGGCCGAATACGGATCCGGCGGCGGCGGCAAGCCGCCAGCCGCGGGCGTCGATCAGCCCGGCGATGGCGGAGTTCAGCGCCTCCGGGTCCTCCCGGCGGTGCCGCCGGCTGGTGCTTCCCGCCGGGGACCCGGCCGGCCGGCCTGCCTGGCGGGCGGGCCAGTTCCCCCTCGCCGCCGAGTCGGCCTTCGCCGCCATCAGGGCCTCGCGGGCGAGTCGCGCACGGCCCGCCGGATCGGCGGCCGGGCCGCTGGCCTGCTCCGGCGGCGTCCCCTGATCGGACGGCATGGCACCCGCCTGGCACCCGGCGCCGTCGTCGGGCCGCGCACCGTCACCAGGCCGCGCACCGTCACCAGGCCGCGCACCGTCATCAGGCATCGGTAATCGCCCCGCCGGCCACGTTAAACCTCCGGCCCGCCAGCAGCGGCGGCACGTCGGCGGTCACCGCCGCTGTCACCAGCACCTGCTCGGCCTCTCCGACCAGCGCGGCCAGGCGCTCCCGCCGCCCCGTGTCCAGCTCGGCGAACACGTCATCGAGCATCAGCACCGGATCCTCGCCATCTGAACGCAGCAGCTCGTAGGCGGCCAGCCGGAGTGCGAGAGCCAGCGACCACGACTCACCCTGGCTCGCGTAGCCGCGCGCTGGCAGCTCGCCGATTCTCAGCTCGAGCTCGTCCCGGTGCGGGCCGACCAGGCAGATGCCGCGCTCAAGCTCGGCCGTCCTGGCTGCGGCCAGCGCCTCGCGCAGCGCGTCACGCAACGAATCCTGGCCAGCCTGCGGCTCGTCATCGCCGCCGAAGGGCTGCCGGTAGTTCATCCCGGCCGGGCCATCGTCCCCGGACACAGCCGCGTATGCCTTGGCCACCAGCGGCCGTATCGCTGCGACCAGCTCCAGCCGGGCGGCAGTCAGCTCGGCGCCGATCCGGACCAGCTGCTCGTCCCAGGCGCCGAGGGCCGCGGGCGCGCCGCCGCCGCGAGCCCGGGCCGACTTCAGCAGGGCAGTGCGCTGCCGCAGCACCCGCTCGTAGTCGGCCCTGGTGCCGGCGTACCGCGGCGCGGTCGCGACCAGCAGATCGTCGAGGTAGCGGCGGCGCTGGTCGGGATCGCCCTTGACCAACGTGAGATCCTCGGGCGCGAAGAGCACACACCGCAGCGTCCCGAGCACCTCGCGCGGCCTGGACATCGGGACCCGGTTCAGCCGGACCCGGTTCGACCGGCCGGGGTTGACCTCGATCTCCACCAGGCTGTCCCTGGCAGCCGAGGTGACCGCCGCTCGCAGGATCGCCCGCTCGGCCCCGCGGCGGATAAGCGGCGCGTCGCTCGCGACCCGGTGACTGCCGAGCGTCGCCACGTAGGCGGCCGCTTCGACCAGGTTGGTCTTACCCTGCCCGTTGGCTCCGGTGAACGTGCTCACCCCGGGCGCGAGGCTCAGGTCTGCCGCCGCGTAGTTGCGGAAGTCGGTCAGCGCAAGCCGGGTGATGTGCACGGCATTGCAGACTACCGGCCGACCGTGTCATCGGCCCCGACGGCAGCGTGCCCGGCCATCCCTATCCGCCAAGCCGGATCGGCATCAGCAGGTACCGGTAGTCGGGCTGGCCGTCGGGCGCGGGCTTACCGGTGATCAGGGCCGGCTTGCCCGGCTCGGTAAACGAGATCCTGGCCACGTCCGAGTCGATCGCGGCCAGGCCATCGAGCAGATATTGCGGGTTGAAGGCAATCGACAGATCGTCGCCTTCATAGCTCGCCTCGAGGATCTCCACCGCCTGCGCCTCGTCTCCGGTACCGGCCTCGAGAACGAGCTGGCCGGGGGTGAAGGCAAGCCGGACGGCAGTGTTGCGCTCGGCGACGAGCGCCACCCGCTTGACCGCCTCGGCCAGCTGGCCGGCCGAGATTTCGGCGACCGAGTTGACGTGTGTCGGCAGCAGCGCCTGATAGCGCGGGAATTCGCCGCCGAGAAGCCGGGTGGTTGTCCGCCGCCCGGCGCCCTCGAACCCGATCATCCCGTCGCCGCCTGCGCCGGCCTCCCCGGGCAGCGTCAGTGCTATCGATACCTCCGCCCCTGACGTCAGCGACCGGGCGGTCTCGGCCAGTGCCCTGGCCGGGACGAGCACCGCGGCGGACAGGTCAGGCCGGGCTGGGCTCCACCGGAGCTCGCGCACGGCGAGCCGGTACCGGTCGGTCGAGATCAGCGTGATCGCATCACCCTCGATCTCGATCCTGACCCCGGTCAGCGCGGGCAGCGTGTCATCCCGGCCCGCTGCGGTCGCCGACTGGCTGACCGCCGAGGCGAACGCGTCGCTCCCCACGGTGCCAGCGGCCGGCGGCATCTCCGGCAGGGCCGGGTACTCGTCCTCCGGCATGGTGAGCAGCGTGAAGGTCGAGCTGCCACAGGTGAGGACCGCGCGCGCGCCATCGGAGGTGATCTCGACCGGCCGGCTCGGCAGGCTCCGGCTGATCTCGGCGAGCAGCCGCCCGGAGACCAGCGCGCTGCCTTCCTCCGCGACGGTCACCGGTACCCGGGCCTGAGCCGATACGTCGTAGTCGAAGCTTGACAACGTGAGCTCGGATCCTGCGTGCAGCCGCATTCCGGCCAGCACGGGGACGGTCGGGCGGGCCGGCAGCGCGCGCGCTGTCCACGCCACCGCCTCGGCCAGGACATCACGTTCCACCTGGATCTTCACAGGAAGCTGCCTCCCGTTCTCGGGACGTGCCAGCGGGCGACCCGGCGCACGGCCGACGTTGCCTGCTTGGTACTTGGTATCTCAGCGTAATAAAGAAAGGTAGTAGTCATAGGGTCGGTGGACACTGGGGAAATCAGCCGCTGCTGCTGCTCAGCGAGGGTGCGGGCATCCACAGAGGCTGTGCCATGCGGCCGGCCTGCCGCATGGCGGCTGTGGATACCGGCGTGCCTCCCGTCATTTGCCAGGCGGTTACCCGCCGGCCGGACGTGGTTGTCCTCCGCTTGTCCCAAGCGCATCCACAGGTTTGTCCACAGCCTGTGCGCACTGATTGTCGCCCGAGGCGCTGGTATGTAACCGTTCACCCGGACCGGGCCTGCTGCTTAATGCGGTTCGTGAGCTCGGTGACCTGGTTGTAGATAGACCGCCGCTCGGCCATGAGGGAGCGGATCTTCCGGTCCGCGTGCATAACAGTGGTGTGATCCCGGCCGCCGAATTGCTGCCCGATCTTCGGCAGCGACAGGTCCGTCAGCTCGCGGCAGAGGTACATGGCGATCTGCCGGGCGGTGACGAGAACCCGGGACCGGGAGGTGCCGCAGAGATCGTCGATCGACAACCCGAAGTACGAAGCGGTCTGGCCCATGATGGTGGATGCCGTGATCTCCGGCCCCTGCGCCTCGGGAATCAGGTCCTTGAGCACGATCTCGGCCAGCTGGAGGTCGACGGACTGGCGGTTGAGGCTGGCGAACGCGGTGACCCGGATCAGCGCCCCTTCCAGCTCGCGGATGTTCGTGGAGATGCGGCTGGCGATGTACTCGAGTGCTTCCGGCGGCGCGTTAAGGCCTTCCTGGACCGCTTTTTTACGGAGGATAGCGATGCGGGTCTCCAGCTCTGGCGGCTGGACATCAGTCAGGAGACCCCATTCGAACCGGCTCCGCAGCCGGCCCTCCAGGGTCACCAGGCGCTTGGGCGCGCGATCGCTGGAGATAACGATCTGCTTGCTCGCGTTATGCAGCGTATTGAAGGTGTGGAAGAACTCCTCCTGAGTTCCTTCCTTGTTCTCAAGGAACTGGATGTCGTCAACGAGCAGCACGTCGACATCGCGGTAGCGGCGCCGGAAGCCGTCCTGCTTGCCGTCCCTGATCATGTTGATGAAGTCGTTGGTGAATTCCTCCGAGCTGACGTAACGGACCCGGACACCCTGATAGAGGCTCTGCGCGTAGTGGCCGATGGCGTGCAGCAGATGCGTCTTGCCCAGCCCTGAGTCGCCGTAGACGAAGAGCGGGTTGTAGGCCTTTGCCGGGGCTTCGGCGACCGCGACGGCTGCGGCGTGCGCGAACCGGTTGCTCGACCCGATGACGAACGTCTCAAAGGTGTACTTGGGGTTCAGCCGCGCCTGGCCCGGTCGAGGCACACCGTGGCCCGGCGCGGTCTGCCCTGGAATAACTGACGGCTGGGGCCGGCCGGTGACTGGATCCATCACCCCGCCGGCCAGTTCGTGCTCCGGCGCCCGCGTGCCGCCGATGCCAAGGCCGGACATCGGCCCGAGGCCGTCCGCGGCCAGATCCGGCTGCCCGCGGCGGGCCGGCCCGCGGTCGTGGTCCATGTCGGTCATCCGGTTCATGGCCAGGCCAGGGCCGGCTTGCGGGGCGGGCGCCGGGTGCTCGTGGCCGGCGGTCAGCGGGATCGCCGAGATCACGGCCGGGTCGACGGTCACGGCCAGCTGGATGCTGCGTCCGAGTTCCCTGGACAGGGCATTCGTGATCAGCGACCGGAGCCTGGTCTCGAGCTGCTCCTTGACGAACTCATTCGGGGTGGCGATGAGTGCCGTATTCTCGACGAGCCCGAGTGGCCTGGTGAGCTGGAGCCAGGCGCGCTGAGCCGGCTCGATGTGCATTTCGGCGAGTTCGTCAAGGGACCGGGCCCACACCTCCGCGAGGTCTGCTTCGCTCATCGACCGCTCATCTCGCGCCAGCCCCCACATGTGATCAACAGGTTTTTCCACAGGTTGTGCACGTCGTTTTCCGCGCTGTGGCCGCTCCTTTGCCGCCCGCCGGCAGATGGCTCGGCGGTCCGCTCGCCCCGGCGGCCCGCCTCCCCGGACCGCTATCCACAGCCTAGGGCCCGGTCCCTGCGTGCGCGGCGCAAATAGCGTTGTTGCGCCGCCCGGTGCGGCGCGGGAGCCGCCGGCGGCCGCGGCCAAGAGGGCGGCCCGTTTGACCCGCACCGGCTCATGCGCGTAACGTGCATTGGTCCGGTCACCCCGGCGTCAGTTTCGCCTGTGCTGAAACCGCCGGGCCTGGCGGCCCGGACCTGCACCATCCAAATATGCACCGTACCTGGAGCCCCAGTGAGCAAGCGCACGTTCCAGCCGAACAACCGTCGCCGCGCGAAGACGCATGGGTTCCGGCTGCGCATGCGCACCAGGGCCGGGCGCGCGGTTCTCGCCGCGCGGCGCCGCAAGGGCCGCACGCGGGTCAGTGTCTGACCTGCGCGTTCACCCCACGCCACGGTGATCCGCGATGCTTCCCGCAGCGGCCAGGATGCGGCGGCGGGCGGACTTCGCCGCGGTGGTGCGCGGCGGCGGCCGGGTCGGCCGGCCCTTGCTGACCGGCCACCTGCTGGTGCGGCCCGGCCGCGATGAGCCGGCCAGGGTGGGCTTCGTGGTGAGCCGGGCCGTGGGCACCGCTGTGGTGCGCAACAGAGTCCGCCGGCGGCTCCGTCACTTGGCCCGTGGGTATCTGGGGTCGCTTCCTGGAGGTAGCCTGCTTGTGGTGCGCGCCAATCCCCAGGCGTCGACCGCACGCCAGGCGGATCTCGCCGCCGAGCTCGACCTGGTACTGAGCACACTGCTGCGGCGGCAGGGTGAGGCACTGCGTCGGTGATGACCACAGCACAGCGGAAGAGCAGGGACCGGCCATCGGCCGCCGCCCTGATACTTGCCGCGGCGATCACCGGATACCGGCGCTTCATCAGCCCGATGCTCGTGCCGAGATGCCGGTTCTCGCCGTCCTGCAGCGCCTACGCGCTTGAGGCGGTCCAGGTGCATGGCGCACTGCGCGGCAGCTGGCTCGCGGCGCGGCGGCTGAGCCGTTGCCACCCGTTCCACACTGGCGGCCTTGATCCGGTGCCGGCCCGCAAGCCGGTGGTGCCGCCGCAGGGCGACAGGCGGGCACTGTCGACGAGATCACAAGGGAGCTAGCTGGTGAATCCGCTTAATCCGCTCTATGACGCGGTCGGGTGGGTGGTCACGCACATCTACGGCGTGCTGAGCCCAATCTTCGGCGTAAGCAGCGGATGGACCTGGGCATTCACGATCGTGCTCCTTGTGGTTCTGATGCGGCTGATCATGGTGCCGCTGTTTATCAAGCAGATGCACACGACCCGCCGGATGACCGCGCTCGCGCCGCAGATGACGGTGCTGCGCAAGAAGTACAAGGGCGACAAGCAGACGCTCAACCAGGAGATGATGAAGCTCTACCAGGAGGCGGGCGTCAACCCGCTGATGGGCTGCCTCCCGGTTGCTGCTCAGCTGCCAATGTTCTTCGCGCTGTTCAGCGTGCTGAGGGCGATCTCCGAGTGGAAGGGCGGGCCCACCAAGTACGGCCTGACGCATCAGATGGTCGCGAGCGCCCAGACCGCCAAGATCCTCGGCGTCACCATCGCGGACAAGTTCCTGTCCGCGGGCACGCCGCTGCACGTCAGGATCGTCATCCTGCTCACCGTCGTGGTCAGCATGATCACCACCTACCTGACCGTGCGGCAGAGCATGAAGCGCGGCATGATGCCCGCGGCGACTCCCGACAACCCCATGGGGCAGTCGCAGAAGTACATGGCGTACATCATGCCGTTCTTCGCGCTGTCCGGGCTGTACTGGCCGTTCGGGCTCGTCCTTTACTGGGTGACCACGAACGTATGGACGCTTGGCCAGCAGTACGTGCTCTTCATGCGATACCCGCAGCCACTCGCGGCGGGCGCGCCCGCCGCGGGCGGAACCGGGGCACCTCCTGGGCCGCGGCCCGCCGCGGATTCCAACGGAGCGGGATCTGGCTCACCGGGCCGTGCCCGCGGGTCGGCCAAGGTCCCGCCAAGGTCCCGCCCGGCGGGCGCTGACAAGCCGGGCCGGACAGCCGGTAAGCAGCCGGGCCGCGGAGATGGCAGGGGATCGGGTCAGCAGGCGCGGCCGCCGGTGCCGGGGAAGCCCGCTGGCGCGGCCCGGCCGTCGGGCAATGGCAAAGGTGAGGACGGTTCTGGTGGTGCCGGAGGGATGCTCCGCCGGCTGGGCAGGGGACGGGCGGAGCCGGAGCCCGAGCCCGACGTGCCCGAGGTTAAGCTCGTCAGGCAGCAGCGGCAACGGCAGTCGCGCAGCAAGCGCTCGGGCAAGCGGTAGTGCCAGCAGCCGGGATCAGCATGCCGCCAGGAGATATCGACCCCGACAGTAGGAGGGCCCGGTAGTGACTCAGGGCGAGAACGCGGTTGCCGAGCCGTACGGGGATGCCGCGGGGCGGCATCCGGCGGAAGCGGTCGTCGGCGACACGGCTGCGGTGCCAGCGGGCGAGGCGGTGCCAGCGGGCGAGGCGGTGCCAGCGCCGGAGGCTGCCGGGACCGGAACCGCGGCGGAGCGCGCACCGGCGCCAGGCGATGCAAGCGGGGTGGGCCTGGCCGATCTTGAGCTGGAGGGCGAGATCGCTGCGGACTACGTGGAAGGACTGCTCGATGTCGCCGACCTTGACGGCGACATCGACATGGACGTGGAGGGTGACCGGGCCCTGGTTTCCGTGGTCGGGGCGACGCTCGATGAGCTGGTCGGTCCCCGTGGCGAGGTGCTGGAAGCGCTGCAGGAGCTAACCAGGCTCGCCGTGCACCGGCAGACCGGGGCGCGCACCAGGATCATGCTGGATGTCGGCGGGTACCGGCAGCGGCGCAGGGCTGAGCTGACCGAGGCGGGCCAGGCGGCGGCCGACGAGGTCAGGCGGACAGGTGTCGCGAAGAAGCTGGCCGCGATGAACCCGTTCGAGCGGAAGGTCGTGCATGACGCGGTCGCGGCGGCCGGGCTGCGGAGCGAGTCCGAGGGCGAGGAGCCGGAGCGCCGCGTGGTCGTCCTGCCGGCGAGCTAGGTCGCGCCAGACACGCAGTCGGCTGGCTGCGGGCCTGGCGGACCAGTCCGCTGGCGGCACGCCGGGGACTCCGCAGGGATCGGCTGGCTGCCGGGAGAAGCAGGTGCATTGCCGATGTCGACGCCCGACAACCCGCAGGTCCCGTCGGCCCCGACCGGTGCGCCCATGACAGCGGCCGGCCCGGTACCCGGCGCACCGCCCGCCGCGATCATGCCCGCGGCGGCTGCGGCCTTCGGGTCGGCGCTCGGCCAGGCCGAGCGCTACGCGGCGCTGCTCGCCGGGCCGGGCGTGGAGCGTGGCGTGCTCGGGCCGGCTGAGGCGTCGCGCATCTGGGACAGGCATCTGCTGAATTGCGCGGCGGTCGCGGAACTCGTGCCGTCACCGTGCTCGCTCATTGACCTCGGATCCGGTGCCGGACTGCCCGGAATCGTCCTCGCGATGCTGCTCCCGGACGTGGCCGTCACGCTGCTTGAGCCGATGGCCAGGAGAGTGGCGTTCCTTGACGAGTGCGTCCGGACTCTCGGCCTTGCCAATGCCGAGGTGCGAAGGGGCAGGGCCGAGGATCTCGCTGGCCAGCTGTCTGCGGACGTGGTAACCGCCCGCGCGGTCGCGCCGATGTACAAGCTGGCAGACCTCGCGATCGGACTGGTGAATCCGGGCGGCCTGGTCCTTGCGATCAAGGGGGCAGGGGCGGCCGGCGAGATCAGCCGGGCAATGCCGGTGCTGCGGCGGCTGGGCGCACGGGACGTGGAGGTCGTCCATGCCGGTAGCGGTAAGGTCAGTCCGGCCGCGACAGTAGTGCGGTTCACCGCCGGGCGGGTGCGAAGCCAGGTGGTGCGGCGGCGCGCGGCCGGACAGGCCGCCGTGATGCCCGCCGGGCAGCGCCTGGCCGCGGGCCCAGGGCGCCGCCGCGGCATGCCGGGTGGCCGTCGCGGCCGCCAGGGCTCGGGCTGACCGGGCGCGGCAGCCTGACGCCGCGGGAGAGTGCAGAGGAGATCGGGTGGCGGCGGGTCGCCGGGAGGAGAGGAACGCGATGATGGCGTCCGTGCCGGGCCTGGGCTGGCCGACGCTGCCGGGACGGCCGGACTCGGCGGCGACGCGGTCGGCTGGCGGGGCATCAGCGCCGGAGCAGGCCCCGGTTCCGGCTCAGGCGGCCGCGGGCGGAGCGGGCCGGGCTGGCCTGGGCTGGCCAGCCGGCCAGGATGGCGCGCCCTGGGCAATGCCGCGCGGCCGCAGGCCTGGCGGCGGCCAGCCGCCCGTCCCGGTAGAGCAGGATCAGGAACGGCCCGGGCGAGAGCCGGATCATGGCGGTCCCGCGCCGGTGGTGCTGCAGGTCCTCTCGCCGCCGGTTTCACGTGAAACCGGCGTGCATGGCGATCAAGGAGCAACCGCGCGAATGCGGGAGGGCGGGACGGACATGACCGAGAACCTGGCGCGCGAGGACCGGGAGGTCCCCGGTGGCGGGCCAGCGTTCACCAGCAGCTGCGCCGCCGCGGGCGGTGGAGGCATCCCCGCGGCCGGCGGTGGCGCCCGGACGGGCGGCGGAGGCGTCCCGGCGGGCGGCGGTGGCACCCGGGCGGGCGGTGGAGGGGTCCCGGCGGGCGGTGGAGGCGTCCCGGCGGGCGGACGCCGCGGCAAGCACGGCAGCCCTGATGTCGTGTTTCCCGGGGCACGGGAGCCAGTTGCCGACACTCCCATCGAACGGGCCGCGCAGGCCGCACTCGTCGCGCGGGCAGGAGGTCCA
This sequence comes from Streptosporangiaceae bacterium, assembly GCA_035299845.1. GTDB lineage: Bacteria > Actinomycetota > Actinomycetes > Streptosporangiales > Streptosporangiaceae > Palsa-506. Next base: position 6,600 of record DATGVY010000755.1, on the reverse strand, counting down.
GTATGGCCGCGGCCGGCCGCCTGCCGGATCATCACGATTGCCAACCAGAAAGGTGGAGTGGGCAAGACCACCTCGGCGGTGAATCTGGCGGTGAGCCTCGCGCTGCACGGCTGCCGGGTCCTCGTCGTGGATCTTGATCCGCAGGGGAACGCCTCGACTGCCCTGGACGTGGATCACCACACCGGGGTCCCGTCTGTTTATAACGTGCTGGTCGACGACCGGCCGCTGACCGCCATCGTCCGTCCGGTGGAGGGGATACCGCAGCTCTACTGCGCGCCCGCGACCATTGACCTGGCCGGAGCGGAGATCGAACTCGTCCCGCTAGTGGCGCGGGAGTCGCGGCTCAGCCGCGCGCTCGGCGGCTTCAGCGTCGCCGAGCTGGACTATATCCTCATCGACTGCCCGCCTTCGCTCGGCCTGCTGACGGTGAACGCACTGGTGGCGGCACCCGAGGTGCTCATCCCTATCCAGTGCGAGTACTACGCGCTCGAAGGGCTCGAGCAACTGCTGCGAACCGTGAACCTGGTCAGGAGTCACCTGAACCCGGCACTCGCGGTGTCGACCATCCTGCTGACGATGTACGACGCCAGGACGCGGCTGGCGTCCCAGGTGGCCGACGAGGTCAGGGAGCATTTCGGCGGCATCGTCCTGGATTCCGTAATCCCGCGCAGCGTGCGGGTCTCCGAGGCGCCCAGCTACGGGCAGTCGGTGATGACCTACGATCCAGGGTCAAGCGGCGCGGTGGCCTATCTGGAGGCCGCGCGTGAGATGGCCTACCGGGGCGCCCCGGTCGCGCGCTGACGTCAGCCGTCGGCGCCGGCCGGACCTCGGCAGATGGCGTCTGCGGCGGGCCGCGACTGGCAGGATGGTGCCGCGGCAGCGGCCGGCGCGGCTCGCAGCGCACCGCTGACGCAGTCCGCTGGTCCTTAGGCGGAGAACGAGGAGAGGCAAAGGCAATGCCGCAGCAGAAGCGGGGACTGGGCAAGGGGCTTGGTGCCCTGATCCCGACCGCGCCGTCGGCGGATCCGGCGGATCGCGACTCGGCGGCCGGCAATCGGGCGGCCGCGGGGCACGCGGACCTGGATGGGTTCGGCGGGACAGGCGCCTACTTTGACGAGCTGCCGGCCGGCTCCATCACGCCAAACCCCCGCCAGCCTCGCCAGGTGTTCGACGAGGAGGCTCTTGAGGAGCTCGCCGACTCGATACGCGCGGTCGGCCTGCTGCAGCCAGTCGTCGTCCGTGCGGTCATGCCCGGGCACTTCGAGATCGTGATGGGTGAGCGGCGGTGGCGCGCCTGCCAGCGTGCAGGGCTGGCCCACATCCCGGCGATCGTGCGGAAGACCCGGGACGATGATCTGCTCCGGAATGCGCTGATCGAGAATCTGCATAGGGAGCAGCTCAACCCGCTGGAGGAGGCCGCCGCCTACCAGCAGCTGCTCGATGACTTCGGTGCGACCCACGACGAGCTTGCCCGGCGGGTCGGGCGGTCCCGGCCGCACATCTCGAATACCCTGCGCCTGCTGCAGTTGCCTCCCGACGTCCAGCGGAGGGTTGCCGCCGGAGTCCTGAGCGCGGGTCATGCCCGGGCGCTGCTGGCCGTGCCGGATGCCGGTGCCCAGGACCAGCTAGCGCGCCGGATCGTGGCTGAAGGGCTGTCGGTCCGGGCGGTCGAGGAGATCGTGGCGCTGGGTGCGCAGCCTGCCAGGCCGCCCCGGCAGGCGCCCGCCCGGCGCCCGGCCGAACCGATGCTGCGGGAGTTCGCCGACCGGCTGTCGGACGCGTTCGAGACGCGGGTCAAGGTCGAGCTCGGCCAGCGCAAGGGGAAGATCGTCGTCGAATTTGCCTCCCTGGAGGACCTGGAGCGAATCGTCCGGACGATGTCGCCAGCATCCGCGCTCGGCCGCAACGCCTGAAGCGCCAGGCCGGGTGGGCCGGGTGCGCCGGTTTCACGTGAAACGCCGCCGCCGTCCGGGGGCGATGCGCCGCCCGCCGTGCCGGTGACCGCCGCTAGCCTGCGGCGGTCACCGCGCGCACGGCGGCGGCGAAGGCGTCGACCTCCGCCTCGGTCGTGTCGAATGCCGTCATCCACCGGACGACGTTCCCGGCGGAGTCCCAGACATCAAAATCCCAGTCGCGCTGCAGCGCGCTGATGTGGTCAGCGGCCACGGCCGCGAATACCGCGTTCGCATCGACCGGATGGCGTATCTCCACCCCCGGCAGGCCGCCAACCTGACCGGCGAGGCGCACGGCCATCGCGTTGGCGTGGCTGGCGCTCCGCCGCCAAAGGTCGTCCTCGAGTAGCGCCACGAACTGGGCGGCCAGGTAGCGCATTTTCGATGCCAGCTGCATCTGCTGCTTGCGCTGGAAGGGCGCCTCGGTGCCGAGCTCCTCGTTCATCACGATCACCGCCTCGGCGCCGAGCGCGCCGTTCTTGGTCCCGCCGAAGCTGAGCACGTCGGCATGAGCGGCGAGGTCGGCCAACTGGCAGCCGAGATGCGCGGCCGCGTTGGCCAGGCGCGCGCCGTCCAGAAACAGTCGCAGCTCGCTGGCCCGGCAGAACTCGGCGAGGTCGCGCAGCTCCCGGATCGTGTAGCAGGTCCCGAGTTCCGTCACCTGGGCGATGGCGACGGCGCGCGGCTGGGCGCGGTGCGCATCACCCCGTCCGCCCAGTCGGCTGGCCACCAGGCCGGGCGTCAGCTTTCCGTCGGGTGCCGGAACCTGCAGCAGCTTGCTGCCGAGCACCCGCTCCGCGGCGCCGCACTCATCGACATTGAGATGAGAACTCTCCGCGCAGATCACGGCCTCGAACGGGCGGACTAGCAGACTCAGCCCGAAAATGTTAGCGGCCGTGCCGTTGAACACGAAGTAGATGCCGCCACGGGAGCCGAAGAGCGAGCTCAGCTCCGCGGTGGCCCGCGCCGTCCACGGGTCGCTGCCGTATGCGGGCAGGTGACCCGCATTCGCCGCACTGATCATGCGAAGGACGGCGTCGTGGGCGCCGGCGTGATTGTCACTGCCGAAGCTTCTTCGGTGAGCCGCCATCCGCCGAGCTTAGCGATCACCCGGAAGCGCGTCGCAGCCCCCCTCGCGGCAGTCCCCCTCGCCGCAGCGACGTCCGGCTGGCTCGTACGGCGACGGGCCGCGAGCCCGGCCCGACGTGAGTACGATAGGCGGTGACGGCCCCGGCCGGGCCACGCCGGAGGCCGAATTGTGCCGTTGCGGCCGCTGGCCGTACGACCGCTGTCACGACTACAGGAGTGCCAGGTGTCGCGTCGTCTTGCCAGTATCACCCTGGACAATCTCGATGATGTGCCGCCGAAATGCCGCCGCTGCGTTTTCTGGGAACTTGACCCGCTGAATCACGCCAGGGCGGTGGAGACCGGGGACTCCGCGCTGGAGAAGGAGTCGTGGATCTCGTCGGTCCTGCTGGAGTGGGGAAGCTGCGGGAAGATCATCTACGTCGACGGAATCCCGGCCGGGTACATGCTCTACGCGCCGCCGCAGTATGTCCCGCGGTCGGTCGCCTTCCCCACCAGCCCGGTCAGCGCGGACGCGGTCCTGCTGATGACGGCCCACGTGCTTGGCGATTTCGCGGGCGGCGGGCTGGGCCGGATGCTGGTGCAGGGAATGGCCAAGGATCTCACCCGCCGGGGGGTGAAGGCCATCGAGGCCTTCGGTGACCTGCGGTGGCAGGGACTTTCCTGCGTGGTTCCCGCTGACTACCTGCTGGCGGTCGGGTTCAAGACCGTGCGACCGCATGCGCACTACCCCCGGTTGAGGCTTGAGCTGAAGACCGCCCTGTCATGGCGGGAGGACGTGGAGGTTGCCCTCGAGCGCCTGCTCGGCTCGATGAGCCCGGAGCGGCTCCGGCTGGCGTAGCCGCCCCGGCCTGCTGAGCGGCACGCCGCCGTGCTGCGCGACGGGCCGGCGTGCTGCGGCCCGGCTGACACTGGCGTCGCCCGACCTCGGCGATCCGCAGGCCGGGGTGGCTGGCCTGCACCGCCGCCGATGGGCCGGCGTGCTGCGCGATGGGCCGGCGTGCCGCGCAATGGGCGGATGCGGCGGTGTCGCGCATCCCGTCCCGTCCCGGGCGCGTGCGGCCCCGCACCGGAGAGCCAGCCGTGCTAGCCGCGGCTCAGATGAACTCAGCCAGCTCGCGCAGCAGCGCCGACTTGGGCCTCGCGCCGACGATCTCCTTGACGACTTCGCCGCCCGAGAACACGCTGAGCGTCGGGATGTTCATGATCCCGTATCGCTGTGAGATGATCGGGTTCTCGTCCACGTTCAGCTTGACCACGTCAATCTTGTCGGCGTGTTCCGTCGCGATCTCCTCCAGGACCGGGGCGACCTGCCGACAGGGCCCGCACCACTCGGCCCAGTAGTCGACGATGACTGGCTTCTCGCTCTTCAGCACGTCGAGCTCGAAGGTCTCGTCGGTCACCTTCTTGGTTGCACCCACGATGCGGACTTCCTTTCGTCCTAGCTAAGCGATGTGGATTATCGGGAGTTTCGCGGCTTCAGGATTCCTGATCGGCAAGCCAGCGCTCGGCGTCAAGGGCCGCCGCGCAGCCGGTCCCCGCGGCCGTCACCGCCTGCCGGTAGGTGTGATCCACCACGTCCCCGGCGGCAAAGACGCCGTCAATGGCCGTGCGAGTGGACGGCTGCTCCACGAGCAGGTATCCCCCCGCGTCAGTGGGCAGCACCCCGGCGAAGAGCTCGGTGCGCGGGTCGTGACCGATGGCAACGAATATGCCGCTGACCTTGAGCGTGCTCTCCGCTCCGGTCTTGACATTGCGCAGCTTCAGCTCGGTTACCCTGTCCTCGCCGACCACCTCGGTGACCTCGCTGTCCCAGGCGAACCGGATCTTCTGGTTCGCCAGCGCGCGATCCTGCATGATCTTCGACGCGCGCAGTGTGTCGCGGCGGTGAACGACGGTGACGGAGCGCGCGAAGCGGGTCAGGAAGGTGGCCTCCTCCATTGCCGAGTCACCACCACCGATCACGGCGATGTCCTGGTCGCGGAAGAAGAAGCCGTCACAGGTGGCGCACCAGGACACCCCATGACCGGAAAGCCTCTTCTCGCCGGGGATGCCGAGCTCACGGTAGCTGGAGCCGGTCGCGATGATCACGGTCTTGGCCAGGAACGTGTCGCCGCTGACCCCCACCACCTTCGGGCTTGCTGTCAGGTCGACCTCGGTGACGTCGTCAGGGACAAGCTCCGCGCCGAATCGCTCAGCCTGCTTGCGTACCGCGTCCATGAGGTCGGGCCCGAGCACGCCGTCAGGGAAGCCAGGGAAATTCTCGACATCCGTGGTGTTCATCAAGGCGCCGCCTGAGGTGACCGAACCCTCGAATACCAGCGGGTTCAGCCGCGCCCGGGCCGCGTACAAGGCAGCGGTGTACCCGGCCGGCCCGGAGCCGATGATGACGACATCCCGAACATCGGTCACGTCTGACTGCCCTTCTCTCGTTGCACCGGCGTCAACCGATCCTAGGGCCCGGAGATTCCCGCCCGACCGGAACTCAGCCGCCCCGCCGGCGGGCATAGCTCAGCTGGCACCGGGCAGGCTGGCCTGCGCGATGACATCGCTGTCCGAGCTCGAGCAGGCAGGTCCGACCACAAAGATCCGCCGGTCGCCCGGGCCGCGGGCGACGACGATGACGGTCGCCGGCCTGCTCTGGTAGCGGGCCACGTCGACGAGCAGCACCTTGCCGCCCGCGGCAATCCTGGTGACGCACCCTTGCAGGGCACTGACTGCGATGCCGCGAAATGTCTCCGCGCCCGCGCTGCCGTTGCCCGGGAGCTTGCTCGGCGATGAACTTGGCGAGGCGTTCGCCGCAGGAATGCTGGCTGTGGGCAGCTGCGGCGCCGAGCGCCGCAGCACGCTGCTGACCTGTGACGCGAGCTGCTGCAGCTGGAAGTCCGTGCCAGTCGAGACCGGCGTGAAGCCGGCCGGCCGGCCGGCCGGGCCGTATGTCAGCGACGGCCCGGCTGGCTGGGCAGCGGCATGTCGCAGGGGCCCGGCCATGCTGCCCGCCGCACCGGAAGTCGCCGCCGGAACACCGCCCGCCGCGAGCTGGATGACCCCGTAGATGCCGCCGGAGACCACGACCACGGCCGCCGCGGCGCCAAGGACCCGCACGGCGAGCCGGGACTGCAGCTCAGGCAGGCGCAAGCGGCGCACGGTGCCGTCTTGCACGGTGCCGTCCCTGCTTGCGGCGTGCCGGGACTGGGGGCGCTTCCCCGGCTCGCCGTGCTGCCGGGACTGGCGGCGCTTCCCCGGCTCGCCGTCCTGCCGGGACCGTCCGGGCTGGCGCCCGGCCCTGACCGGGACCTCCTGGGCCGCCTCGGCCCTGAGCGCGGCCTGAATCCGGTCGGTGACCTGGTCGGGCATGGCCGGCGCCGGCGCGCTGGCCAGCAGCGCGGTGACCCCGGCCAGGTCCTCGTCCAGTGCCGTGCAGCGAGGGCATCCGGGCAGGTGCGCCCGGATTCGGGCGGATTTCCGGCTGCCGAGGTCCCCCTCGCGGTACCTGGCGAGTGTCTCCGCGCCGACGTGCCGCGTCATGGCCGGTCATCACCCCCTCCTTGCGCAGGTGAGA
>DATGVY010000754.1:0-5210 GCA_035299845.1 Streptosporangiaceae bacterium | reverse complement strand
GTGGTCAGGCAGTCGGCCCTCACCGCCTTTATGGCCTTGTAAGGAGGGCCCGGGACAGGTCAGCGGCTTCAAGGAAACGATCTACCGAGCCTGTGACCTGCGGGAACGCCAGGGAGTTCGGTTAACAGGTCAGGCGGCGATGGTGCAGGGGCTGGCCTCCCGCTGGCTGATCAGCCGGCGGGTGAAGAATTCCTGCAGGACGGGCGCGAGGTCACTCATCACGGGTTTTCCTTCCGGGCGAGCCGGGCGGCGGCCAGCTGCATCAGCTCGGGAACTGCCGAGATATACCAGTAGGTCCCTTCAGGGCTGACGTGGCCGAGGTATCCCGACAGGGCCGGCATCTGGGCGGCGACGTCCTCGCCGGACCGGTACCACTGCAGCAGGGTGGTGACGGCGAACGAGTGTCTGAGGTCGTGGATGCGCGGCCGGGGTCCGGGGCCGTCCAGGGCCGCGCCGGCGCAGGCCTGGCGGAAAGCCTGCAGCACGGGGCCGTAGCACAGCGCGGTTCCCCTGATGGACACGAAGAATGTCCGGGCCGCCGGGTGCTTGCGGTCGCGGAGGCGGGCGTATCCTGCCAGCGCTTCCACGGTGGTGGGCTGCAGGGGGAGGATCCGCTCGCAGCGTGACTTGGCGGGGCTGACCGACAGCAGGCCGGCGTCCAGGTCGACGCCGGTCACCGGGAGGGCGAGGGCCTCGCCGACCCGGATGCCGGTGACCGCGATCAGCCCGAACAGCGCGGTATATGTCGCGGCCCGCATCGGGGGGCGCAGGCTGCCGCAGGCACTGATCAGCCGGGCGATGTCGCTGCCGGAGTAGATGAACGGGACGGGCCGTTTCCCCTGCCCGGGGAACACCCCCCGGGGCGGGATCTCGGCCGCCGGGTCGATCGTGCGCAGCCAGGCCGCGAACGAGCGGACCGCGGTGAGCCGGTGCGTCCAGTTCACCGGGTCCACGCCCCGCGGCAGCTGCGCCCACGCGATCGCGTGGCCCGCGGTGACCGTCGCCGCGCCCGCCTGCTCCAGGTATGCGGCGAACTGCGGGAGCACCTGCCCTTCCCGTTCCAGCCGGAAGCCCAGCGCGCGGCGCAGCCGCAGGTATTCCTGCACCCGCCAGCCCAGCGTGACCGTCATCGCGCTTCTCCTTCCGGCGCGGCGGATGCCCCTGGCCAGGGACGGGCCAGGGGCCGGAGCCGTGCCAGGTCCACGCGGGCGTAGCCCGCGGTGACGGTCAGGTTGCGGTGCCGGAGCACCTGCCCGATCCCGGCGAGCGGGACCCGGGCGCCGACCATGGCGCAGGCCGCGGTGTGGCGCAGCCGGTGCGCGCCGAACGCGGGAAGCCCGGCCCGCACGGCGGTCCGGCGGACGATGCATCCCACGGCCTCCCGGGTCAGCGGCCGCACCGGCGCGATCACCGTGGTGAACACCTCGCGGAACGCCACGGCCGGGCGGCCGTCCCGCAGCCACGCGGCGATCGCGGCGCCGGCATCAGCGGGGAGCGGGAGCCGGTCGAGCTGGCCGCCCTTGCCGCGGACCTCGATCTCGGCGGACCGCCAGCCGATGTCGTCCAGCCGGAGCCGGGCAGCCTCCCCGGCGCGCAGTCCCAGCCGCGCCAGCAGCAAGATGACCGCGTAGTCACGGCGGCCGGCCGGCTCGCCCCGGTCGCACGCCCCGAGCAGCGCCGCGACCTGGCCGGGGTCCAGGCCCCTGGGCAGCAGCGACGTCCGCCGCCCGGTCACGGCCATGGCCGCGGCGGACACGTCGGCGGCGACAAGGCCCTGCACGTGACAGTACCGCAGGAACGCGCGCAGCGCGGCGGCCAGGTGCTGCCCGGCCCCGGCCGACAGCCCGGACGCCTCCTCCAGGACCGCCGCCATCACGTCGGCCGGCGTGATCACGCCGGGATCACCGTCAGGAGCGCAGCGGGCGACGAACCGGCCGGCCCGCGATGAGTACGCCGCGACGGTCACCGGCGCCAGTCCCCGCTCGGCGCGCAGGTACTCCGCGAACGCGGACACCAGCGCGCGTGCCCCATCCGGCGGCGGCTCCGGCGGTTCCGGCGGGAGCACCCCCAGCCCGCCCAGGTAATCCAGCAGCGGGCGCAGCCCCGCGAGCGACTTCGGCCGCTGATACCCGGCGGCATGATGAGCGGCCAGGAACCGCTCCGCCTGCCCGATGGCCAGCCTGCCCGCCGCCAGCCCCCCGCGGTCCAGCCACCTGCTCACGTGCGCCATCAGCTGCAGCTGCGGCACCGTCGTAAGCGGCGTATACCCCTGCTCCAGCAGCCACTGCCGGAACCCGCCGGCGAATTCCGCCAGCGGCCCCGGCACGAAGGCATTCGACACCCTGCTGACCGGCTTGCTCATGACGATGACCCCCTCCTGAAGAACTGCCGCAAGACGAGGTAAACGCCGTCAGCCCCTGGAACACGCGGCTCACAGGCGTTCCCGTCTCCCCGGAAGAACCCGGCACCACGAGAGTCACAGAGAGAAATCAGAATGTCGCTACCCGCGACAACCATAAAATTATGCCGACCCGGCAACCACAACATCCCTTGCGCAACACCAGCCCGGATGCTCTATCGGCATAACCGGCGTATCCGCATAATCCGTATACAGGTTCCGCGGGATGCCGTGTTCGGCGATGGCGGCGCGCAGCACGCCGGCGAACCGGACCGCGTCGGTGCGGCGGACGAACCGCGCCCCGGTCAGGAACCGGGACCGGTCATCGATGATGCCCGCCAGGAAGGACGGCCTCCCGCCGATCTCCGGGCCGTTCATCAGGTCCGCGGTCCAGATCTCGCCCGCCTCGCAGGCCTCGAACCGGCCGAAGGCCTCCGGCGGCTGCCCGCCCGGCCGGGTGGTCAGCTCGCGGGCCTCCAGCCACCGCTGGATGGTCCGCAGCGACGGCACGGCCCCGCCCTGGGCGGCCAGGATCCGGCGGACCTGAGCCGCGGTGCGGGCCGGGTTCTCCATCTTCAGCCCGGCCGCCAGGTCCTCGGTCTCCGTGCCCAGCCGGGGCGGGCACTGCCGCGGCGACGGGACGAGCGCGCCGAACCCGCCGTCGCGGCGGGCGACGATCCACCGGTCGAGCGTCCGCCGCGACACGCTGACCGTCTTCCCGTCCGGGTCCTGGTGCTCCCGGGACGCCAGGTCCCGCACCACCTGACCCCGCTGCCGGGACGTCAGGGCAGGATCCATCGCCGGCTCGGTCAGCGCCCACCGCCACAAGGCGATGTCGTTCCGCCGCTGCCGGGCCGCGGCCGCCTGCCTGTCTGCTGCTGTCATCTCGCGTCTCCTCGTGATGCCCGGTTCATGACCGGATGTCCCGACCATGACCCGCCCGGCAAGATCACGAGGGCACGATGGCGACCGCGGGAAGCAGGGTCGTGTTGAACCGCAGCACCGGCACCGCCGGCGCCAGCCACAGCGCGCCGGACAGGTGCCCGGCCGCCTCATGGGACGCCAGCCCGGCCATCCCCAGGCGGCCCCGCAGCCCCCGCGTGACCGCCTCCAGCGCCGCCAGGCAGTCCCCGCCCGGCGACCCCGACGGGACTAGCGGACGTGCCGCCTCCTGCCCGGACGCCACCGGCAGCACCCCCGCCAGCTGCTCCCGCAGCACCCCGGCCCGCCCGGCGAACCGCGACCGCCACGACCGCGCCGTCGACGCCGGCACCAGCCGCCGTCCCCCGCCCGGTGACCGCAGCCACGGCCGCGCCGCCGCGCGGCCGGCCGCCGCAGCCTGCGCCGCCAGCACCAGCACCGCCATGATCACCGCCGCGCCGTACCGCCGCCGCGACCACAGATCCGCAGGCAGGAGCACATGCGTCCGCCCGCAGCCCCGGCACCGCGACCGCCGCGGCCAGAACTCCTCCCGGCCCCCCGGCATCACCACCAGCCGCCGCCGCGCGTGACCCCACGGCGCCAGCACCCCGCCGCAGCACGGACACCGCAGCAAACCGGCCAGCAGCCGCGACTCGACACTCTCCGCAGAACCTCGTACCGTCACCACAGGTGCCACCTCCGGCACCACCGGGCGGCCTTCCCCGGAGTCCCGGCCAAGAGATCACGGGGAGGGCCGCTGCCACCGCCTACATGGCCACGGTGACGCCGTCCACGAACCCGCGCAACACCAGACCGCCGGATAACCCCGGACGACACCGTCAACGACGCGAACCCCCGCCTCCACGGCCACCCTCAACGGCGCGGGACAGGCGGGGGCCGGGGGCGGGGTCGGCGCGCTTGGGGGAGGTGGTGAACACGTAGGCGGTGTTGGTGGTGGTGCCGCGGGTCAGGGCGACGTAGGCGTGCGGGCGGTCCTCGGTGCCGGTGATCACGGCCAGGCCGGTGTGCACGGTGCGGCCCTGGGCGGTGTGGTCGGTGACCGCGTAGCCGAGTTCGGAATATTTGTAATCGGCGAACAGGAAGTGGCGGTCGGTCCAGCGCCGCTGGCCGGTGCGGGGGTCGGCGTCCAGTGCCCGGCGCACGATCAGGCCGCCGGGGGTGATGGCCTCGATGCGGAGCAGGTCGCCGTTGGCCAGGGTGCGGCCCGGCTCTCCCGCTTCCACGGTGTGGTCGTTGCGGGTGCAGATGATCAGGTCGCCGGGGCTGGCCTGGGTGCCGTCGGCGATGGTGACGGCGGGGCCGGGCTGGACGATGCCCAAGGTGATGAGGTCCTCGCGGATGCGGCGGGACAGCTCGAGGCGCAGGGCGTGGTCGGCGGCCATCAGCAGGGTGTCGGTGCCGTCGGCGGACAGGGCGACGTAGGCGGCTGCGGCGGCGTCCATCATCTGCTCCGGCTCCCCGGCGTGGATGCGGGCGTGCTGGTCGTAGCCGGCCAGGACGGTGGTGTCGCCGGCGCGCAGCCGCAGGCTGGCGTCCTGTTCCCAGGCGGCGCGGAACCTTACGGGCTGGGCGAGGCGGGCGTAGCCCAGGGCGCTGGCGAGCAGGGCCATGCCGCCGCCGTTTTCCACCGCCTGCAGCTGCTGGGTATCACCGGCCAGGATCACCTTGACGCCGCTGGCAGCCGCCTGGCTGATGACGTCGGCCAGGTCCGGGTTGGAGATCATGGACGCCTCGTCGGCTAGGAGCAGGTCGCCGGGCCGCAGCCGGACGGGGCCGCGGGCGCCGCGCTGGCCGGGCAGGTGGCCCAGGAACTGGGCAGTGTTATAGGACTCGGGGACCCCGGCGGCCAAGGTGTTGCGGGCCGACTGGG
>DATGVY010000753.1:0-3794 GCA_035299845.1 Streptosporangiaceae bacterium | reverse complement strand
CGTGACCAGCGAGATCGACGGCTTGTTGGACGGCTGGATGTTGGCTGCCAGTCAGTGCAGGCCCATCGCGCCGAAGCGATGCCGACCACCTGCGCGAGGCCATCGCCCATCAGGCCGCACCCGGCCTTCCCGGCAAACGCCGCGTAGCCGAGGTAGCCGGATGCGAAGGCTCCCAGCATGATCTCGTTGATGTTGATGAAGTCGGCGAGGCCGCCGTCCGCACGGTCGATGACCAGGAATCCGGCATGCTCCGTCCATCTGATCCGCGCCAGGTACTGGGCGAAGCGCCCGGGCGTGTCCCGCGGCTCGATCCAGGGCGCGTGCAGATCCGCTGGTAGGCAAGCCTGTTGCATCGCATGCAACGCGATGTGGACAGCAGCGTGAACTCACTAAGGAACTCACTAAACATGCTAAGTGGCGCTACGGTTGAGATGTTTAGCGGGTTACTTAGGAGGTTCATGCGTAGCTTCGCCGATCTCGACGCACTCATCGGGCTGGTGCCGGCCCACATCGTCACCCGGCTCGGTGCGATCGACTTCGGCCGGGGCTCGGAGGCGCTCTACCGCGATCAGATGCCGGGGCTGCTCACCGAGCTTGCCGATCGGGCCCGCGTCCAGAGCATCACCGCGTCCTCCGCGATAGAGGGCGTTGTTGTCGCGGACGTCGGCCGCGCCGAGCGGATCATCAATCGGCGCACGACGACGTTGCGCAACCGTAGTGAGCAAGAATTGGCAGGCTACCGCGACGCTCAGGACTACCTATTCCAGCAGGACTGGCGTCCACTGAACGCTGGTCTCTTCCTGCACCTGCACCGGCTGCTCTTCGCTCACACAGCCATGCCCGGGGGAGCGTTCAAGACCGTGGACAACCTGGTCGTGGACCGCTCGCCAGACGGATCAACGACCGTTCGCTTCAAGCCGGTGTCCGCCGCGAGCACACCCTTTGCCATCGACGACCTCATCAAGCGCTACCAGCGCGCGGTCGCTGCGGGCGAACACCATCATGTGCTGCTCTCTGGACTGTTCGTCCTCGACCTTCTCGTCATACATCCCTTTGAGGACGGTAACGGACGAGTGGCCCGCGTACTTACCAACGCCATGCTCATCGAGCATGGATACACCGTCGGACGTTATGTGAGCCTCGAAGAAGCGGTCGCCGAATCGGCGGACGCCTACTACCGGGCGCTTCTCGAGTCCACCCATGGCTGGCACGAGGGTTCAGCCGACCCGTGGCCATGGCTTGGCTACTTCACCAGCGTGCTAGCCACTGCCTACGCCATCTTTGCTGATCGCGCCGCCGCGGCTAAGACTCCCGGGACCAAGCAGCAGCGCGTCCGTGATCACATCCTGCGCCGCGCGCCGGTCACGTTCCGCCTTGCAGACATCAGAACGGCCATGCCGGGTGTCAGTGACCAGACCATCCGGCTCGTCCTGGAACAACTCAAGAACGAGGGTCACGTGCGGGCCGACGGAACCGGCCGGGCCGCGACGTGGACCCGGATGACGAATACTGCACCCTCGAATAAGTGACCTGCCCCAGTACGCCAGGCGACCAGGCCGGGCAGGGTGCCTGCCCGGCCTGGTCGCCTGCACCCTCGGCGCCGCCGCCCGGCACGACTCGCAACAGTCGGCGAGCGCCAGGGCCGCTAACGGCAGAAACCCGTCGACCCGGTCGGTCCTGCCCCGGGCTGTTACCCGGTTGAAGTGCGGAGTTCAGCGGCAGCTGGCCCCGCTCAGGGTCACATCGAGTGGACTGCCGGGCGCCGCTGCGTGACCGGACCAGGCTGAGGCTGAGCTAGCAGGTCACACGCGAGGGCTGCCAATGGCCAGCGCCCGCTCCAGCGCCCGCGGCCGTCCTTCAGCACCGGGCAGCCTTGCTAGGCTGACGGCTACCCCATCCGGACCGCTCATCGCCTCCCGCCTGCGAACGAGGCCTTACGACCCATGCTGGAGCACGCCGTCATCGACTCCCTCTTCGCCGCCGACCTTCCGGACACGGACCACTGGGCCCGGCGTTACCCGCCCCGGCAGCTGCCGGAGGGCGCGGAGGTGACCCGGTTCGGTCCCTCTCCGACGGGATACGTGCATATCGGGGGGGTGTACGCCGCCATGATCAGTCGCGACCTCGCAGTCCACTCCGGCGGCGTCTACCTGGTGCGGGTGGAGGACACCGACCAGTCGCGCAGCGTCGATGATGCGCTGAGCCAGTTCGCCCGGGCCTTCGACTACTTCCATCTCGCCGCGGACGAGGACGACGAGCACGGCGCATACGGGCCCTACCGCCAGTCGGCCCGTGCCGCCATCTACCATTCCTTCGCACGCGAGCTCCTGCGCCAGGGGAAGGCGTACCTGTGCTTCGCCACCAAGGACGAGCTGGCGCAGATCAGCGCCCGGCAGGAGGCCGCCAAGGTTCCCACCGGCTACTACGGCGAGTGGGCGCTCTGGCGTGACGCCGATCCATCGGCTGTGCGTGACAGGCTGGACGCGGGGGCGCCGTACGTTGTGCGCTTCCGCGCGCCGGGTGAGCCGGGACGGGTCAGGTTCACCGACGCCATCCGCGGCGTCCTGGATCTCGAGGCGAACCGCAACGACGCCGTGATCCTGAAGTCATCGGACCAGCCGCTACGGCTGCCGACCTATCACTTCGCGCATGCTATCGACGACCACCTGATGCGTGTTACCACGGTCGTGCGGGGTGATGAGTGGCTCTCCTCCGTGCCCTTGCACCTCCAGCTGTTCGACGCGCTGGGCTTCGAGCCGGTCACCTATGCGCACATCGCGCCGCTGACGAAGCAGGTCCCCGGCGGCAAGCGCAAGTTGTCCAAGCGGAAGGATCCGGAAGCCAGCGTCGACTACTACATCGAGACCGGGTACCCAGCCGAGGCGGTCCTGTACTACCTGAGAGGCCTGGCGAACGGGAGGCTTGCCGAGCTTCCGCTGGAGGAGGCACTTTCGGCACCGATCCGGCTGTCCCAGAGCGGCGTCGCCGGTCCGCTCGTGGACCTCGTCAAGCTGGAGGACATCAGCGCGGACTACATCGCTGGTCTCAGCGGGCCGGCCATCCTCGACGCGCTGCGCACCTGGGCCGCGGAGTACGACCGTGAGGCGGCCGCGGTGCTCGACGCCGAGCGCGATCTTGCCCTGCGCGCCCTCGCGGTCGAACGCGAGGGGGTCGACAACCGCCGGAAGGACCTGCGGAAGTGGTCCGACTTCCGCCGCGCATACGGATTCTTCTTTGCACAACTGTTTGTCCCCGTGACCGGGCCAACCGACGAACGGCTGGCCCCGCTGGGCGTGCCAGCCCAGGTCACGGCGAGCTTTGCCCGGGATCTGCTGGATGGCTACCGGCACGGTGGCGACGGCGGGGAATGGTTCGGCCAGATTCGCGAGGCCGCCGCGAAGAACGGGTTCGCGGCCAGCCCGCAGGAGTACCGGCGGAATCCCGATGGCTATGTCGGCTCGATCCGGGAGGCGTCGCAGCTCGTTCGAGTCGCTATCACGGGGTCGACCAGGAGCCCGGACCTGTACGCCATCAGCCAGGCGATAGGGGAAACCGAGTTCCGGCGGCGGCTTGAGCCCCTGGCCGGCGCGGACCCGGCGCGCGTCTCCACGTGACCGGCAGTCCGCCGGGCACTTGCCAGAGCGCTGCATCGTTGCCGCCGCGCTAGGCCGGGTGCCACCGACCTGACCGGCCTCGCCCAGGCCAGGCGCCCAGCCCAGGCCGGCCCAGGCCAGGCGGTCGGCCTAGGCCAGCCGGCCGGCGCCCGGGGCCGCCCAGTCCTCGGCGGTCAGCCC
>DATGVY010000752.1:0-8979 GCA_035299845.1 Streptosporangiaceae bacterium | reverse complement strand
TAATGCCAGCGGGCGCGGGAGAATGAAGGCATGGGAACCGGCCCGGTGAGCACGGCGGCCGCGACGCCGCCGGGCCGCCGGCAGGCCGGCGGCCCGGTTGACCAGAAGCGTGTCGCGGCAGGGCGGGCGGTGCTGCGTGCTGCCGTGCGCGCGCCGGTCTCCGGTCGGGCGCGCCGTGAGCTCCTGTTCTGCCTCGCCGGGCTCCCGTTCGTCGTTCCCATTCCGCTGACCGGCTTCTACCTCACCGTCATCCTGGGGATGCTCGCGTCAGGGCAGCCGAACCCGCCTTGGTGGGCGGTGCTGACCGGCGTGGCGGTTGCCGTGGCGCTGTTGCTGCTTCTCGTGATGAGCGGCGCCGCCCGGCGGCTCGGCGCGGCCTGCCGCAGGCTGGCGGCCTCGCTGCTCGGCGAGCGGATCGCGGCACCGCCGCCGGTGCGGGCTCGCCGCGGCCTGCCCGGCCGGCTGAACGCCAGGTTCTGTGACGGCCCGGGCTGGCGGGCTGCCGCCTACCTGCTGCTGAAGCTGCCGGTCGCGCTGCTTGAGTGCTACGCCGTCCTCTTCTGGGTCGGCGGGCTGGTCAACATGAGCTACCCGTTCTGGTGGCTGTCCTTCCGCAATCACGCGCCGGGAACGCAGCTGAGATCAGTGCCGGTCTTCACCCCGTTCGGCTGGTTTGGCCAGGGCACATTCCACGTCGCGACCCTGCCCGGCGCGTTCGCCGCCTTCGCGGCGGGCGCGGCGATGATCCTCGCGGCTCCCTGGCTGGTGAGAGCCGTCGCGTCGGCGGACCGGTGGCTCATCCGGGGCATGCTCGGGCCCGGCAGGCTCGCGCAGCGGGTCCGCGACCTGGAGCAGACCAGGGCGCTGGCGGTCGATGATTCCGCCGCGCTGCTGCGCCGCCTGGAGCGCAACCTGCACGACGGCGCGCAGATCCGGCTGGCCACGCTGGCGATGGATCTCGGCATGGCCAAGGAGAAACTCGGCACCGACGGTGACGTGCCGGACGTCACGGCTGTCCGCGAGCTTGTCGACGCCGCGCACCGGGGCGCCAAGGACGCCCTGAGCGAGCTCCGTGACCTGGCCAGGGGGATCCACCCGCCAGTGCTCGACAGCGGCCTGGCCGACGCGCTGGCCACCCTGGCCGCCGGTAACGCCATCCCGGTCGAGCTCACCACCAGCATCCCGCAGCGGCCCTCGCCGGCGATCGAGACGATCACCTATTTCTGCGTCGCCGAGCTGCTGGCAAATGCGGTCAAGCACAGTTACGCGAGCAAGGTCACAACCGACGTGACCGGACGGGACGGGGTGCTCACGCTGCACCTGACCGACGATGGCCGGGGCGGAGCGGACCCGGTGCGCGGCGGCGGCCTGTCCGGGCTCGCGCAGCGGGTGAGCACCGTCGACGGCCGCATGGAGATCGTGAGCCCGCCGGGCGGCCCGACGCAGATCACCGTCGCCCTGCCGCTGCGCGCCTGAGGCGGCGGGCATGACAGCATCGCAGCCTGCGGGCGCCGTGATCGCCGGGGACGGCTCATGCGTGTCGTGATCGCCGAGGACGCCGCCCTGTTCCGGGAGGGCCTGTCCCGGCTGCTCGCAGATCGCGGTCACGAGGTGGTTGCCGCAGTGTCCGACGGCGAGGCGTTGCTCGCCGCCGTCGCGAGGCATCATCCCGATGTCGCGGTGGTGGATGTCCGGATGCCGCCGACGCATACCGATGAGGGGCTGCGCGCCGCCATCGAGCTCCGCCGCGACCACCCGGGAACCGGGGTGCTCGTGCTCTCCCAGTACATCGAGACCAGGTACGCGGCGCGGTTGCTGGCGGGCAACGCGGCCGGCGTCGGCTACCTGCTCAAGGACCGGGTCGCCGATGTGGCCGAGTTCGCCGGCGCGCTGGCCCGGGTCGCCGGCGGCGGCACCGCGCTCGACCCCGAGGTTGTCAGCCAGCTCGTGCGCACCAGCCGCGCGGACGGCCTGGCCGCGCTGACTCCGCGGGAGAGCGACGTGCTCGCCCTGATGGCCGAAGGCCGGTCCAACGCGGGGATCGCCGCCGCCCTCGTCGTCTCAGCCGGGGTTGTCGAGAAGCACGTGGCCGGCATCTTCGCCAAGCTGGGCCTGCCGCCGTCGGAGGCTGACAACCGGCGGGTGCTCGCCGTCCTGCGCTACCTCGGGTCCTGACGTCCACCGCAGGCCGGCTCAGGCGCCCCGGCCTTCCTGGTCACTGCCTTCCGTCCACGTCCTTCCTGGCAGTCCGTCCACGTCCGTCCTGGCAGTCCCGCCGGTCATGGCTTCGTTACGGTCAGGTTGGAGAAGTAGGCCGGGTACCAGCCGCCGACCTCGATCCCGGGTATCCCGCGGGTCAGCGTGGAGTCGGTCAGCGACGTTACTTGCCGGCCGTCGACGCTGGCCCGGATGGTACTGCCCGATACTGACAGCGAAAGGGTGTGCCACGTCCCTGGGGCGAATGAGGCCTGGCCGGCCGCCAGCTCAACCGCGCTGGCCGACTTGACCTGCCTTTGTCCTGAGGTGGCGGCGGCGGCGGTGCCGCCGTTTCGCAGCTTGAGCGTGAAGCTGCCACCGGTGCTGACGTCGAAGGCGTATCCGTTGTAGGTGCCATGCCCTGGGGACACGGCGTGATACCGGCCGATGAGCCCGGCCGAGCCGGACCGCGGCAGCATGACGTCCACCGTGACGACGTAGCTGGCCCAGTCGCTGCCGATGATCGCGTACGGATGACGGTGGCGGCTCTGCACCCACATCACCGGCTTGCGCCGGGTGGTCTGCTTCGCGCAGGTCGTGGCGCCGTCCGGGCTGTGGCAGGGGCGCAGCTCGAAGGATCCGTCTTCGGCTGCGAGCATGGCGGGCTCGCCGCGTCCGGCGGAGAGATTGTTGTGGTAAGGAAGCTGCAGGTCAGCAGGGGGCGGGCTGACCGCGGTTCCCTTGCCCTGGCCGGACGTGGTGGTGACCGAGTACACGTATCCGGGCTTGATGGTCAGGGTGAATCTCCCGTTGACCGGCCTGATGTCCGGCCCGCGCACGAACCAGTGCGCCGGGCCGCCGGTTGCGGGGCTGAAGTTACTCGACCACACGTGCACGGTCTTGCGGGCCAGCGCCCGGCCCCCGGTGATCGTGAAGCTGGCCCGCTGGGCCCGGGTGACGCCCGCGGTGGTCTCGATGATGGTGGACCACTGGTTCCGGGTGCTGCGCAGCAGCGTGACATAGGACCCGTTGGCGCGGTTGCCCGCCAGGTAGCCGCTGGCCGAATTGACGTACCTCCAGCCCCCCGGGTTGGCCGCCGTGGGGGGCGACGCGAACTGGGTGATCTGCGCGATCGCCCACGTCATCGCGTTGACGCGGTAGCTGCCCGACCACGGCTGATCCGCGGTCAGCAGGCCGCGGTTGTCATACGGCAGGACGCCGGCCGGCATGGAGCCGATCGCCGGCCACTCCAGCACCCCGGTGGCCCGGGCGTCGATGTACTCGCGGGTGAACGCACGATCAAAGGCCGGGGCGCACGGGGACTTGCAGCCGGCCTGGGCCCCGGCGTCCATCGCGCCGAGCTCGCTGCCCCACAGCCGCTTCCCGGACTTTTGCGCCGCGCTGGTGCTTGTGCATCTCGTCCGCGGGCCCGCTGTCCCGGTCGGGTAGCCGCAATTGTTGTGCGCGCCCAGGATCGCGATGGGCCGGCTGGAGAAGTACGTCCAGGCGTGGTTTCCCCCGCTGTCCCCGGCAACTATCCGGACGTGCCGGTAACCGTGCGCATCCAGCGCCGCGCGCAGCCTGCGGTACCAGCCGGCATGGCCGCCAAAATCCTTCTCGTCCCAGCCGCCCAGGTAACTGATCGTCAGGTCCCGCCGTCTCGCGCAGCCGAGCCAGTCCAGCAGGTACCGGATATCGGCCCTGGTGAACAATGAGCCGTTCCTGCCCACCCACCCGGGCGCTCCCCACTGCAGGCCGTACAGCTTCAGCCGGGGGTTGAGCGCCACGGCCTGCCGGGCGATGGCCAGTTCATAGCCCGCCTTGCAGTTGATGTTCCCGGCCGTGTGCTCCACGCTCGGCTCGGCTCCGGCCGAGGTATTCCCGTCACCGCCGATCTCCAGCTTCAGCAGCTGCAGGGACGCGCCGTAGCCTCGCCTGAACATGTAGTCAAGGATCTGCGCCCGCTGCGCCGCAGGATAATCCTCCAGGTACCTCGCGGTGCCGCCGCCGCCGAGAACCGCGCCCACACCATCGAACATGCGGCCCCCGCCGTCGCCGTTGACGACGATGGAAGTCGTCGGCACGGCCGCGCCGCGGGCCGGGCCAGCGGCGACCAACGCCGAGAGCACCAGGGCAGCAGTCATGGTGATAATGCTCCTCATAATGCGCTCCCGCCAGATATCGCGGCCTATCGCATGATCAATGCGCCCACGGCGTGAAGGCCACCTTATAGGTCAGGAAAAGATAGGTCAGGAAAAGCGCAATGCGCGGCGGCCGCGCAATGCGCGGCGGCGGATAACGGCCAAGGTCAGCCTGGCGGCAGGTCCCTGGCCGCTGCTTCTGGCCTGCGGACGCCAGACCCTGGGATCCCAGCTGCTCCGCGACGCGCCCGGCAGGCTTCCGCCGGGCGCACGCCCGGCCGATCCTTGACCCAGCTGCCGTATCTAATGTATGTAACATAATATGCAATCTCAATCCGGACGGAGTGCCGGCCGGCGCGCAACCGGCCGCCGCGCAACCGGCCCGCGCGCAACCGGCCGGCGCGCAACCGGCCGGCGCGCAACCGGCCGGCGCGCAACCGGCCGCCGCGCAACCGGCCGCCGCGCAACCGGCCGCCGCGCAATCAGCCGGCGACGGCGGGCGTGCCGACCCGGGCGAGGCAGGCGATGAGCGAGCCGGCGCGCAGCCAGCCGGCGACCCACCGCCCGGCGGCGGGGGGCGTGCCGGACCGGGCGAGGCAGGCGATGAGCGAGCCGGCCCGGGCGGATATCGTCATCCGCGGCGGCTGGCTGATCACGCTCAACCCCGGGCGCGAGATCTACCGTGACGGCCTGGTGGCGGTCCTGGGATCAAAGATCGTCGCAGTCGGCAGCGCGGCCGAGCTCGGCGGCCAGTACCGCGGGGATGTCGAGATCGTCGCCACGGACGACGTGATCCTGCCGGGGATGGTGAACGGGCACCGGCACATCCTGTCCGGCGCGCGCGGAGCCGCGCCAGAGGGCCTGGTGACCCTTGACGTACTCCGCGCCTTCTACTACCCGAGCTTCGAGGCACTCACCGAGGAGGACATGCGCGTCTACGCCATGCACCACTCGGCCGAGATGCTGCGTTTCGGCACCACCCTCTATGAGGAGCCGGGCTGCACCTACCTCGGCGCAGTGCTCGAAGGGATCGCGAGCACGGGCATCCGATGCCGGATCGGCCCCTGGACCTGGGATCACGGCGGGCCGTCGGCCAGCACGCTCCCCAGCAGCTGGCTGAGGATGACCCATGACGAGGCGGTGGAACGGCTCAAGGACGGCGTCGACGCGGTCAGGGCCTTCGGGAACCCGAGGATCCGGGACGCGGTGACCATCGAGGGCGTCGGCACTTGCTCAGACGAGCTGAACGTGAGCGCCGCCATGCTGGCCGCTGAACTCGACTCGCTCTGCGTGCTGCACAAGGCCACCTCTGAGCAGGAGGTCGCGCTTGAGCTCAAGGCGTTCGGGCACCGGCCCGTTGAGCACATGTACCGGATCGGCGCGCTGAACGACCACGTGTTCCTCAATCACATGACATCACTCGATGAGTTCGAGGTGGACATGCTGGCCGAGACCGGCGCCCGCGTGTCGCACAATCCAAGCTCTGCCCTGCGCCTGTCCAAAGGAACAACGCAGACCGGCAAGTTGCCCGAGCTGCTGCGCGCCGGGGTTCCCCTTGCCCTCGGCACCGACGCGGAGAACGCCTCGAACTTCCACGACACCGTCCGCTCCATGTACCTCGCCACGGTGCTGCCGCGGGACGCACGGCGCGATCCTGCCGCGGTGACGGTGGAGCAGGCCGTGGAGATGGCGACGCTGACCGGCGCGGCGGCCATGCGCTGGGACGATGAGCTTGGCTCCATCGAGGAGGGGAAGCAGGCGGACATCGTGATCTTCGACACCGACGACTTCGACTGGCGGCCGCTGCACAATCCGCTGACCAATCTCGTTTACAACGCCACCGGCCACTCGGTCGACACCGTCATCATCGGCGGCGAGATCCTGGTCAGGGACAAGGAACTGACCAGGCTGGATGCCAGCGAACTGCGGGCCAGGGCCGCGGAGGTCGACCGCCGCGTGCTCGGGCGGATCGGGGCGGATCCCAGGCCCGCATGGCCGGTCCGGCCGTAGCCAGCAGGATGACAGGAACTCAGCGGAGGGCCAGGCAGTGATCATCGACGCGCATAGCCACATCCTGAGCCTCGCCGCGGATCCCGGATTCACGGTGGATTACGGGCGAGAGGGATCGCTGTGCATCTACCGCAGCATGGGCAGGCTGCCCTCGCACCGCATGCCGACCGAGGAGGAGTGGGCGGCCAGCGGGCTCGGCAGCCGGGGATGGCCGTTCATCGGCCCCCGCGAATCGCGCCGCGACCATCCGGGCTTCGACAAGATCGTGCTGCTGGCGGTCTCGCCGCAGCATCTCGACGGCCGGCTCATCGGCACCGTGGACACGGACGGCGTGCTCGGCGTGGACGGCCCGCCCGACCCGGAAAAGTGCAATGACTACATCGCCGCTGCCGTGCGGGCCGATCCCGGCCATTTCATCGGCTTCGCGTCCGTCAACCCGGCCTTCAAGGGACCGGCCGCCGCAGTGGCCGAGCTGCAGCGCGCGGTTTCCCAGCTCGGCCTGGCGGGGCTGAAGCTCTACCCGATGTATCAGCACTGGGCCGCAAACGACCGTGACCTGGCCTTCCCCATCTACCGCAGCGCCGCCGAACTCGGGATCCCGGTGATGATCCACCAGGCCGGGTCGACGCGCATCGACGCCAGGCTGGAACTCGGCCGGCCGGCCCTCCTCGACGACATCGGGCGGGAATTCCGGGACCTGAGGGTCATCATCGCCCACTGCGGGCTCCCCTGGGTCGACGAGGCCCTCTTCCTGCTGACGAAGCACCCGCACTTCTACGCCGAGCTGTCCTACCTGATCGCGACGCTGACCAGGCGCGATCTCTTCCTGCTGCTGCACCGCTGCGAGCCAGCCTTCGTGCCGCTTGAGAAGATCTTCTTCGGCACCGACTACCCCGGCTTCCTCTACGATCCGGCCAAGCTCAGGGACAAGCTCATAACTGTGAACGAGGAGGCCCGCGGCCTGGCTCTTCCCCCGATACCGGAGCAGAAGCTGCGCGGGATCATGGGAACCAATTTCGCCGCGGTGCTCGGCCTGGCCGGGGCCTGACCGCTCACCGGCCCGGCCCGGGCGGCCGCCGCGGGTTGTAGATGTGGGCGGGCTCGATCGGCGTCTGGTACCAGGGCCGGTAGAGCTCAGCCAGGTAGGGCTCGACCTGGTGGCCGAGTTCCGCCCAGCGCCGCACCTCGGCCGACGGGCGGTACACGCGCTCCCGCACCGCCTCGGCGAAGCGATCGCGCACGGCGGGCTCGTCCACGACCGTGACCCGGCCATCTTCCAGCAGCACCCGTCCGTGCACGAGCACCGCGTCGATGTCCTGCGATTCGGCGCGATCGATGACGACGTCGAGGAACGGCTCGCCGTCGTAACGGCCGGGCGGAAACAAGATCCGCTCCTTCGCCATGATGAGGAGGTCGGCGTACCGCCCGGGCTCGAGGCTCCCCAGCCGGTCGCCCATGCCGAGCGCCTGCGCGCCATTCACGGCGGCCGCGCGCAGGACCTCCTCGCTGTCGAGCCGGCCCTGCCCGAACTCCCTGGGCACCCGCTGCAGGTAGGTGGCCAGCCGGAGTTCCTGGAAGAAGTCGTCGCGATCGGAGAAGGAGATACCGTCCGTTCCGAACGCGACCCGGCCGCCAGCCGCCATGATGTCCCGGACCCGGCAGATTCCGGTGGACAGCCGGAGGTTCGAGCCAGGGTTACTCGATGCCACCGCGCCGGAGTCGGCGAAGATCCGCAGTTCGTCGTCGGTCACCCACACGAAGTGCTCAAGCACGGTCGCGGGGGTGAGGACGCCAAGGTCGGCCAGCCGGCGCACGGCCGGCTTCCCGTACGTCCCCAGGTTGAAGAGCATCTCCGAGCGTGTTTCAAGGACATGGCTGATCATCGAGGTCCCGTGCTCGTCAGCCACCCGGCGGCACCGCCGGTAGAGGTCGTCGGAGCAGGCAGGCGTCCAGTCGGGAGCGGTCACGATCCTGATCCGGTCATCCCGGCCGTGCCAGTCGGCGAACAATCGCCCGAAGCTTGCCATCACCTCGTCCACCGGCCACGCGTATCCCATCGGGGAGCGCCGGACCTCATCGGCCAGCCCGGCCGGGAGGCGCGCAAGGAAGCGCTCGTCCGGCTCGTGGGCATAAATGTTCTGGTCCCGGCTGACCAGCCCGAACGCCGTCCGGATACCCGCGTCCCGGTAGGCCGCCAGCGCTGGCCCGCAGCCAAAATCCGGCAGGCCTGGCCGCCCGTAGTACATGTCGACCGTGGCCGTCTGGCCGCCCTTGATCGCGGTGACCAGCCCCCACAGGATTCCGTAGTAGAGATCCTCCGCCGCGATATCCCCGAGCCCGCCCTGGATGTGCACGTTCGCCTTCTCGAAGATGTGCTGATACAGGCCGGGGCCGATGGCCAGCTCCGAGTGATAGTGGCAGTTGACGAATCCGGGCAGCACGAAGTGGTTCGCCGACCCGAGGACCCGGTCGAACGGGCCCATGGCCTCGAGTTCGGCCCGCGGGCCGGCTGCCACGATGGTGGCGCCATCGACGATCAGGCCGCCGTCCGGGATCAGCGCGTCAGCCCCCAGCGCGACGACCGGGTCGCCCAGCACCAGATAACGGGCCATCCGGCCGAGCCCCTTTCGCC
>DATGVY010000751.1:0-1763 GCA_035299845.1 Streptosporangiaceae bacterium | reverse complement strand
CGGCCGGTGCGGGCGTTCGACGTGCTCGGCGTGAGCTTCGCGACCGAGCTCGGCTACACGAACCTGCTGACCGCGCTCGACCTCGCCGGGATCCCGCTGGCCGCCGCCGACCGCGGCGGCGATCACCCGGTGGTGCTGGCCGGCGGCCACGCCGCGTTCAACCCCGAGCCGATCGCCGAGTTCATAGACGGTGCCGTGCTTGGCGACGGCGAGCAGGGCGTGCTGGCCATCACCGAGCTGATCAGGGGCTGGAAGCGCGCCGGGCGCCCAGGCGGCCGGGATGGCCTGCTGCTGAGCCTGGCCACCGCCGGCGGAGTCTACGTGCCGCGCTTCTACGACGTGACGTACCGGCCGGACGGGATGATCAGCCGGGTCACGCCGAACCGGCCGGGCGTTCCGCGTGCGGTCGCCAAGCACACGGTCATGGACCTTGACTCGTGGCCGTACCCGGGCAAGCCGCTTGTTCCCGTCGCCGAGTCGGTGCACGAGCGGTTCAGCGTGGAGATCTTCCGCGGCTGCACCAGGGGCTGCCGGTTCTGCCAGGCCGGGATGATCACCCGGCCGGTGCGCGAGCGGTCGATCACCACGATCGGCCAGATGGTCGCCAAGGGCCTCGCGGAGAGCGGGTTCGCCGAGGTGGGGCTGCTGTCGCTGTCCAGCGCAGACCATAGCGAGATTAACGAGATCGCGACCGGGCTGGCCGACCAGTACGAGGGCACCAGCACCGGGCTGTCGCTGCCATCCACCCGGGTTGACGCGTTCAACATCACCCTGGCGAATGAGCTGAGCCGCAGCGGCAGGCGCTCCGGGCTGACCTTCGCCCCGGAGGGCGGCACCGACCGGATCCGCAAGGTGATCAACAAGATGGTCACCGAGGAGGACCTGATCAAGACCGTCACCATGGCGTACGCCAACGGCTGGCGCCAGGTGAAGCTCTACTTCATGTGCGGCCTGCCGACCGAGACCGACGAGGACGTGCTCGCCATCGCCAGGGTCGCGCAGCGGGTGATCAAGGCGGGCCGCGCGGCCAGCGGGCGGCGCGACATCCGCTGCACCGTCTCGATCGGCGGGTTCGTGCCCAAGCCGCACACGCCGTTCCAGTGGGCGGCCCAGTGCGATCACCAGACCGTCGACGCCAGGCTCCGGGCACTCGGCGGCGCGCTCCGCGCCGATCCGGCGTACGGCAAGGCGATCGGCTTCCGTTACCACGACGGCAGGCCGTCGGTCATCGAAGGGCTGTTGTCCCGCGGTGACCGCAGGGTGGCGAAGGTCATCAGGGCCGCCTGGCAGGACGGTGCCAGGTTCGACGGATGGAGCGAGCACTTCTCCTTCGACCGGTGGGCACGCTGCGCCGCCGCGGCACTCGCCGGCGACGGCGTCGACCTGGCCTGGTACACCACGAGGGAGCGCGGCTACGGCGAGGTGCTGCCCTGGGATCACCTGGATGCCGGGCTGGACCGGGACTGGCTCTGGCAGGACTGGCTGGCCGCCATCGACCCGTCCGGTGCCGCCGAGGTGGAGGACTGCCGCTGGACCCCGTGCTTCGAGTGCGGGGTCTGCCCGGCGATGGGGACAGAGATCCAGGCCGGGCCGACCGGGGTGAAGCTGCTCCCGCTTGCGGTGGCCGGCGGCCGCGCGCCAGCGCGGCCGGGAGAAACCCAGGGCAGGGCATAGATGGCCCGTCCCGGGCCGCCCGGCCTGCCGCCGGCGCCAGTCGCCCAGCGACTCGTCATCCGGTACGCTAAAAGAGGCAGGATGCGTTT
>DATGVY010000750.1:0-13171 GCA_035299845.1 Streptosporangiaceae bacterium | reverse complement strand
GCCGCCGGGCCGCCGGGCGCCGGCGGTGCTTCGGGATCGGGCGCCGCCGGGCCGCCGGGCGCCGGCGGTGCTTCGGGATCGGGCGCCGGCGGTGCTTCGGGAACGGGCGTCGGCGGTGAGCCTGGAAGGGGGGCCGGTGGTTCGTCCGGCACGGGGAGCATACTGCGCGTGGGTCGCAGCGGCGCGGTCCGCATGGCTGGCCGGCCTGCGGTGACCCTGCTGGTGTCCGCCGTCATCCTGGCACTTTCCGCGGCCGGGACCGCCGGGGCCACGGCCGGGACGGCCCGGGCCGCGGCCGGGACCGTGGCCGGGATAACGCCGGCCGCCGGGATAACGCCGGCCGCCGGGATCTCCGGCCAGGAGGCCAGGGCAACTGACCTCGCCGACCTCGTCGCGATCGGCGTTCCAGCCGCCTGGCGGGTGACCAGAGGCCGCGGCGTTACCGTCGGGGTACTCGACACCGGCACGGACCCTGCCGTGCCCGACCTCAGCGGCTCGGTGACCACCGGGCCGGACTTCACCAGGGGCGCCAATCCGCCCGGGTACCGCCCGCCTCGCTGGCACGGCACCTTCATCGCCTCGCTGATCGCCGGGCACGGCAGCGGGCCTGGCCGGGCCGACGGGGTGATCGGGGTGGCCCCGGCGGCGAGGATCCTGGCGGTCCGCGTCATCCTGGACGCCGACGAGCCCGGGTTTCCTGTCTACAACGCGACTGCCCGCTACGAGGACGCGATCGCGAGGGGAATCCGGTACGCGGTCCGCCAGGGCGTCGCCGTGATCAACATGTCGCTCGGCTCGGCCAGCGGCACCCCGCAGCTTCGCCGGGCCATCGGCTATGCCATCGCCCGTGGCGTGGTCGTGGTGGCGTCGGCCGGAAATGACGGCGCCGCGCCGGGCAGGTCGTCCCCGTACTCCTACCCGGCGTCCTTCACCGGGGTCATCTCCGTCGCGGCGGTCGGCACCGGCCACCGCCGTGCCCCGTTCTCCGACCGCAACGCGTCGGTCGTGATTTCCGCGCCGGGCGTGGACGTCACCGGCGCCGCGCCCGGCGGAGGTTACCTGGTGATCAACGGCACCAGCCCGGCGTCGGCCTTCGTGGCCGGCGTGGTCGCGCTGATCAGGTCGCGGTATCCGCAGCTGGGCCCTGCCCTCGTCCGTCAGGCAATGGTCAGCTCGGCACGGTACCGGCCGCCTAGCGGCTACAGCCCGGACGTCGGCTTCGGCGAAGTCGACGCCGCTGCCGCGCTCGCCGTCGCCGGCCGGCTGGCCGCGCGGCAACCTGCGGTCGGCCTCGCCCCGTCGGCGCATTTCGGCACCGGCCCGCTGCCGGGCCCGATCCGGGTCGGCCACCGCGATGCGGCATCGATCGCCGCGGCCAAGGGGCTTGAGACCGCGGCCGCGCTCGGGTTCCTCATGACGCTGGCAGCCCTGGCAGTAGTCATCCGCCGCGGCCGGGTCCGCCGCACGCCAGCCCCGCCAGGCCCGCCAGGCCCGCCCCCGCCCGCCCCGGCTGCTGCCACCCATTGAATGCCGAGTTCAACGGCACCCCACCCGCTCAGCGCCACATCGAGCGGGTGGCCGGACGCCGCCGAGGCAGGCACAGGCGGCCGCGAAGCCCCTACAGGAGGGTCAGGATCTCGCAGCCGTCTGCCGTGACCACCAGGGTGTGCTCGAACTGCGCAGTGCGCTTGCGGTCCCTGGTGACGGCGGTCCAGCCATCCGGCCAGAGGTCGTAGGCGATGTCGCCGAGGGTGAGCATGGGCTCGATGGTGAATGTCATCCCCTGCTCCATGATCACGCCGACGTCAGGATCATCGAAGTGCGGCACGATCAGGCCGGAATGGAACGTCGTGCCGATGCCATGCCCGGTGAAGTCACGGACCACGCCGTAGCCGAACCGCCGGGCATAGGACTCGATGACCCGGCCAACCGCGTTCAGCGGCCGGCCCGGCGCCACAGCGCGGATGCCGCGCATCATCGCCTCCCTGGTGCGCTCGACCAGGAGACGGGACTCCTCATCTACCGAGCCAGCCAGGAAAGTGGCGTTGGTGTCCCCGTGCACGCCGCCGATGAAGGCAGTGATGTCGATGTTGACGATGTCGCCGTCGGCGATCACCGTGTCGTCCGGGATCCCGTGGCAGATCACCTCGTTGAGCGAGCTGCACAGCGACTTCGGGTAGCCCCGGTAGCCGAGCGTGCTCGGGTAGGCGCCATGGTCGCAGAGGAACTCGTGGCCCACACGGTCCAGCTCGTCGGTGGTGACGCCGGGCGCCACGTGCGCGCCGACCTCGGCCAGCGCCTGGGCCGCGATGCGCCCGGCCACCCGCATCCGCTCGATCGTCGCCGCATCCTTGACATCGGGCTCGCCGGTCTTCGGGTACCGCCTGCCCACGTACTCGGGGACTGCGATGTTCACGGGTACCTGGCGCAGCGGGGAAATCCGGCCGGGCTGGAGCATGGTCGCCATGATCTGGAATTGTAGTGTGCATGAGCGGTGAGCAGCGCTGGTGGTTCTGCCTGAAGCACATGGCCGTCGAGCCCGACGCGGGCTGCCCGGGCAAGGACAGGCTCGGGCCGTATCCGAGCCGGGAGGCGGCGGCGGACGCGCTTGAGACCGTCCGGCGGCGGAACGAGGAGTGGGACGCCCAAGACGACCGCTGACGCGCAGGTCCAGTCCGGCCAGCGCCTCAGCGGCGAAGCATGCTTCGGCCTGCGCCGGGCGGCCGGTATCGTGAGCACAGCGGCCGAACCAGCCCGGAAGGGGCGTGCGGTGACCGAGGACCAGTCCAGCGGCGGGCTGCCGCCGGCCGCCAGGGCGCGGATGGCCGAGATCCGGGGCAGCGGGACATGGGGCTCAGCGCTGTCCGCCGATGAGTTCGCCGCGATCAGGAGCGTCGGCTTCGAGCCGGTCGGGCAGGTGCTTGGCGCTGCCGTCTACAACATCGGCTATACCGGCGGATACAGCTGCCCGGGTGCCTGGGCCGGCTTCGGGGGGAATGTCACTCCCTACCGGAGCGTCACCTCCGTCTCCGGCGTCGGCGGCATGGGCTCCTTCAGCGCGCTGGTGCAGACCATGTACGAAGCGCGGCACCAGGCGATCGACCGCATGTCGGCGGAATGCGCGGCGCTCGGTGGGCACGGCGTGGTCAGCGCGTCGATCGACATCGGCCGCTTCCCGGCGGGCGGCCTGGAGTTCAAGGCCATCGGCACCGCGGTCCGCGCGCCCGGCGGCGTCCCGCTCGCCGTGCCATTCACCTCGGACCTGTCCGGCCAGGACTTCGCGAAGTTGATCATGGCGGGGTGGGTGCCCGCGGGCTTCGCGCTCGGCATCTCGATCGGCGCCCGGCACGATGACTGGCTGACCATGAGCCAGACCAGATGGGGAGCGGGCAACTCGGAGGTGGTCGGCTACACCGACCTGGTCAACCAGGCCAGGCACGACGCGCGCGGGCAGCTGGAGCGGGACGTACACAGGCTCGGCGCGGACGGGGTCGTCGTGTCCAGCATGGACATGCGAATCCGCGACCGGGAGTGCCCGATGCAGGAAAACCGGAAGGATCACATCGTGGAAGTGACGATCATCGGAACCGCCACGGCCAGGTTCGCCGGCCCGCAGCATCCGGCGCCCGCCACCAGCCTGGCTATCTTGTCGCTCGACCCGCAGCGCCGGCAGGCGGCGCGGGTCAGGCTTGGCACCTAGCCGCGGCGGGCAGCTGGTCACAGAGGTCAGCTAGCCGGCCGTCCGGCTCAGGACGGACGAATCGTGGGGCCGAACACAGTCAAGGGAGATCAATGACCGAGCAGCAGAGCAAGGAATTCGGCGTGCTTGGCGTGCCGCAGGACGCGATGCGCCGCCTCGCCGAGCTGCGGCCTGGACAGCCTGGCTCCATCTTCACCTCGGATCTCTCCGTCAACGAGTTCCTGCTGGTCCGGGAGGCCGGCTTCCGTCCGCTCGGGCTGGTGCTCGGCAGCTCGATCTACCATGTCGGCCTGCAGATCGGCCGCTGGGGCAAGAACCAGGAGCTGGACGTGCTGTCCCAGGCCATGTATCACGCCAGGGAGCTGGCGATGAGCCGGATGGAGGCGGAGGCCCAGGCACTGGGCGCGGACGGCATCGTCGGCGTCCGGCTCGATGTGGAGATGAAGGAATTCGGCAACGACATCGCGGAGTTCATCGCGGTCGGCACGGCGGTGCACGCCGAGCCGGAAGCGGGCGGCGGGGGGGTGCAGGAGTGGCGCAACAACAAGCGGCTGCCCTTCACTTCCGACCTGTCCGGCCAGGACTTCTGGACGTTGATCCGGGCCGGCTACGCCCCGCTCGGCATGGTGATGGGTTCCTGCGTCTATCACATCGCGCACCAGCGGCTCGGCGGCAAGATCGGCAACATCGGCCGCAACGTGGAACTCGAGCAGTTCACCCAGGCGCTGTATGACGCCCGCGAGCTTGCGATGAGCCGGATGCAGGCCGAGGCCGAGGAACTGCACGCCGAGGGCATCGTCGGGGTCCAGCTCCGCCAGCACAGCCACGCGTGGGGCTCGCACACGACGGAGTTCTTCGCGATAGGCACGGCGGTGCGACCGCTGCGCGACGACCACGTCATCGAGCGGCCGACCATGGTGCTGAGCCTCGACTCCTGACCGGCAGGCGGCGGCCAGCCAGTCCGCGGCCGCCTGCTCCGCAGGTGAACGCTAGTCCGGTGGAGCCGCGCCGCTGAGCTTCTCCAGGAAGCGCGCCAGCCGCTGGCGCAGGCTGAGCACGCTGGCATGCTGCCCGCCGGCGGCGGAGCTGAACAGGTGCTGGGCGGCGTCGAAGGAGACCGGGGCCGGCGCTGCGGACACGATCAGCGATTCGTGCGCCAGGCGCTCAAGCTCCGGATCGTCGTGATCAAGTGCCAGTATGGTCGCGCCGGTTCGGCGGGCGTCGTCGACCCGCTCAAGCAGCGGGGTCGGCGCGGCCGCCGCGCTGACCACCAGCAGCGTCTCGCCGCGCCTGGCCGCCTCCAGCCTGGCCAGCCCGACCCGCAGGTGCCCCGGCGCATCCGGCGGCGGCGACCAGCGCACGAGCGTGGGCAAGAGCTCCGGGATCCCGGCCAGCCGGGACTCGTCGCCCAGGTGCGCGGTCAGGTGCCACGGCTCGTCGTCCGGCGTGCCGATCAGCAGCAGGCCGCCCGGCGTGCGGGCGGAGACCCGGAGCGCGTGCGCGAACTCCTGCGTCTGCTCCAGCCAGCCGCTGGCGCCGAGCAGAGCGCTGAGCGCCTCGACCTGGTCCGCATTCATGCCGACCATGGTGCCCGACCGGCTGAGGGCACGCACCGGGATCATGGCGTGACGGCGGCCTCTGGCAGGATCGGGGCATGGCCGAAGCGCAGGTATCGTCCGATTCCGCCGCCGACGATCTCGACCGGCTGGTCATAGGCGTCCTGGGCGGCACCGGCGACCAGGGCCGCGGCCTGGCCAGGAGGCTGGCCATGGCGGGCAGCCGGATGATCATCGGCTCCCGCGACGCCAGGCGGGCGGTGACGGCCGCCGCCAGCATCGGCAGCCCGCCGCAGCTCACCGGTGCCGCGAACGAGGACGCGGCCAGGGCAGCCGACGTGGTCATCGCGGCGATGCCCTGGGAAGGCCACCGGGCGCTGCTCGCGTCGCTGGCCGGGGTGCTCGACGGCAAGATCCTGATCGACTGTGTCAACCCGCTCGGCTTCGACGGGCGCGGTTGCTACCCGCTGCCGGTGCCCGAAGGCAGCGCGGCTCAGCAGGCAGCGGAAGTGCTGCCGGGCACCCGCGTGGTGGGCGCGTTCCACCACGTATCGGCCGTGCTGCTGCTCGATCCCGAGGTCGCCCAGGTCGACCTGGACGTGCTCGTGCTCGGTGACGACCGGCAGGCCACCGACCTGGTCCAGGCGCTGGTCGGCCGGATACCCGGGATACGCGGCGTCTACGCAGGCCGGCTGCGCAACTGCGGCCAGGTCGAGGCCCTGACCGCAAACCTCGTCTCGGTCAACCGCCGCTACAAGGCGCATGCCGGCCTGCGGATAACCGACATTTAGCCGTTACGCAGCCCACGATGCCGGCTGCCCGCCCGGCGCCGGCTCTCTCGGCGGGCGGCACCGGTCCCTGCGGCGGCCTGGCCAGCAGGTCAGGAGCCAGGCAGCGGCCGTGGCCGGCCAGCGGGCGTCACCGGAGACCAGCTGCCCGGTCTCCTGCTGCCGTCAGCGGTAGGAGTACTCCTCGGTCGGGAACGCGCCGGCGACGACCTCGCTCGCGAATGACTGGGCAGCCTGCCGGAGCGTCCCTGCGACGTCCGCGTACTTCTTCACGAATCTCGCTGTCTTCGGCGTGAGCCCGGCCATGTCCTGCCAGACCAGCACCTGGGCGTCGCAGCCAGGCCCGGCGCCGATCCCGATCGTCGGGATGGACAGACTCGCCGTGACGGCGGCGGCCAGCCGCTCGGGAACGCATTCGAGCACGACGGCGAACGCCCCGGCGGCCTGCAGCGCCTTGGCGTCGCGGAGCAGCTGCTCGCCGTCCTCGCCGCGGCCCTGGACCCGGTACCCGCCGAACACGTTGACCGACTGTGGCGTCAGCCCGAGATGCGCCATCACCGGGATGCCGGCCGCGACGAGTTCCTCGACCTGCCTGAGCACGCGGTGGCCGCCCTCCAGCTTGACCGCCTGTGCACCCGCCTCCTTCAGGAACCGGGTCGCCGTGGCAAGAGCGGCCTCCGGCGACGCCTGGTACGAGCCGAACGGCAGGTCGGCGACGACCATGGCCCGGCGGCTGCCGCGGACGACGGCGGCGGTCAGCGGGAGCAGGTCATCGACCGTGACCGGGATAGTCGTGTCGAAGCCGAAGACGACCATTGCGGCGGAGTCGCCGACGAGCAGTACCGGGATCCCGGCGTCGTCGAACACCCGCGCGGTCAGCGCGTCGTAGGCGGTGAGCATGGGCCATTTCTCGCCGCGCGCCTTGGCCGCGGCGAGGTCGCGGACGGTGAGCCGCCGTCCGCCGAGGCCTCCGTACAGTGGCTCCGCCGGCACTGCGGTCCGCTGCCTGGTCGCGGCCGCGCCTGGATCACCATGCTGCGATGTCATCAGGATCCTCCTCGTCTCGAGGCGCTCCTACGGCGTCCCCGGACAGCTCGATCATGACACGGCCCGCCGCCGCGGAACAGCCCCGCGAGCGCGCGGCGCCGCCCGGCCTGGCCCTATGGATGCCACATTGCAAGGCACCGCGCCTAGCGATGTGACATCCATAGGCTTCCGGCCCCGGTCGCCCGGGCCTTCCCGGCCGGCAGCCTTCCCGGCCGCGGCGGGTCCTGGCCTTCCGGTCGGCAGGCTCTTCCCGGCCGCCCCGGGCCTTCCCGGCCGCGGCGGTCCTGGCCCTTCCGGTCGGCAGGCTCTTCCCGGTCGCCCGGGGGCCTTCCGCCGCACTTGGCTAAATGCGATACGAAGACGTATCGTATCGATACGGGCCCTTGCCGCGGGCGGTGCCGCGGCGGCTGCGCAGGACAACAACATCTGCCGGGCGAGGCTTCCCGGCGAGCCGAAGGACAGCATGGATTCGCAGACAATTCAGCGGCGCCGGTGGATCATCCTCAGCGTCCTGATCATCAGCCTGGTGGCGATCGTCCTGGACAACACCGTCCTGAACATCGCGCTCAAGACGATCTCCGAGCCCAAGGGCGGCCTTGGCGCGAGCCAGAGCCAGCTGGAATGGGCGATCAACTCCTACACCCTCGTTTTCGCCGGGCTGCTCTTCACGTTCGGGGTGATCGGCGACCGGATCGGCCGCAAGCGCATGCTGATGATCGGCATGATGATGTTCGGCCTTGCCTCGCTGCTGTCGTCCTATGCGCAAACGCCCACGCAGCTGATCTGGGCCCGGGCAGCGATGGGCCTCGGCGGCGCCGCGGTGATGCCGCAGACACTGTCCATCATCACCACGGTCTTCGACCCGAAGGAGCGGCCGCGGGCCATCGGCGTCTGGGCCGGGGCCGTCGGCGTGGCCATCGCGCTCGGCCCGATCCTGGGCGGCCTGTTGCTCGACCATTTCTGGTGGGGCTCGGTCTTCCTGATCAACGTGCCGCTGACCGCGGTGGGCGTGATCGCGATCCTGTTCCTGGTGCCTGAGTCAAGGAGCAATGCGCCGGGCAGGATCGACTACCTGGGAGTGCTGATGTCGATCGCCGGCCTGGTGCTGGTGGTGTTCGGCATCATCCAGGGCGGCGACTCGGGCTCGTGGCTGCGCGCCGACGTGCTCGGGCCGGTCTTCGGCGGCCTCGCCGTGCTTGCGGCCTTCGGCTGGCATGAGTCCAGGATCGAGCACCCGTCGCTGGACGTGCGGCTGTTCCGGGATCCGCGGCTGTCGTCCGCCGCGGGCGCGATCGCGCTGGTGTTCTTCGCGCTCGCGGGCGCGTTCTTCTTCACCAGCTTCTACCTGCAGAACGTGCGCGGCTACAGTCCGCTGCACGCGGGCCTGCTGACCATCCCGCTCGCCGTGGGCCAGCTGCTCTGCGCGCCGCGCAGCGCGGTCCTGGTCCGGCGGTACGGCGCGAAGATCGTCTGCGCGAGCGGGCTACTGCTCGTCGCGGTGGCCATGGCCGGCTATCACCTGCTCGGCACCGGAACCCCGATCCTGGTGCTCGAGGTGATCTTCTTCATCCAGGGCGCCGGGATGGGCACCGTGATGCCGCCGGCCACCGAGCTGGTGATGTCGGTCGTCCCCAGGAACCGTGGCGGCGCAGGGTCGGCGATCACGAACATCTCGCGGCAGGTCGCTGTCGCGCTGGGCGTTGCCGTCCTCGGCTCTATCCTGGCCCAGGCATACCGCAGCCAGCTGGCTCCGCGCCTCGCGGTGCTGCCGGCCGCGGCCAGGAGGCCGGCGACCGCGTCCATCGCGGCGACGCAGGCGGCCGCGCAGCATCTGGGTCCGGCGGGTCGGGGCCTGCTGGCCGCGGCCG
This sequence comes from Streptosporangiaceae bacterium, assembly GCA_035299845.1. Lineage (GTDB taxonomy): Bacteria > Actinomycetota > Actinomycetes > Streptosporangiales > Streptosporangiaceae > Palsa-506. The sequence goes on along the minus strand of DATGVY010000750.1, from coordinate 4,212 downwards.
ACCGCTCGTTCGTGCATGCCATGCACATGACCTCAGTAATCTCGTTCAGCATCGCGGTGCTTGGCGCTGTGGTGGTGGCGATCTGGATGCCGGGGCGGAAGCCTGCCGCGGCTCCGGCGTTGCCGGCGGGCGCCGGGGCGGGCACGGCGGTTGCAGGCCAGCCGGCCAACGGTGCCGGCGCCACCGGTGCCTGGGCGAGCAGCGCGGCCGGCAACGGTGCCAGGGCCGGCACTGCCGGGGCGCGCACAGTGGTCGCAGGTCGGCCGCATGACGGTGCCGCGGCCAACGGTGCCGGCGCCACCAGTGCCTGGGCGAGCAGCGCGGCCGGCAACGGTGCCGGGGCCGGCACTGCCGGGGCGGGCACGGTGGTCGCAGGCCAGCCAGCCAACGGTGCCGCGGCCGACGGTGCCGGGGCCGATGGTGCCGCGGCCAACGGTGCTGGCGGCAGCGGCTCTGGGGCCAAGGGGGCTGCCGTCACGCCAGCCCAGGCCGCCGGGCGGAGAGGCGATATGGCATGAGCACGGCTGAGACGGGCCTGGCGCAGGACGACCAGCCGGCGGCACTGGCCGGGCAGCGCCGGCCTGGCCGGCCGCGCAGTGAGCGCGCGGACCGCGCGATCATGGACGCCACGCTGAGCCTGTTCGCCGAGTCCGGCGCCGCCGGCCTGTGCATCGAGAAGGTCGCGGCCCGGGCCGGTGTCGGCAAGGCGACGATCTACCGGCGCTGGCCGGGCAAGGAAGACCTGCTCCTGGATGCGATCGCGTGGCTGAAGGCGCCACTGCCCGAGCCGCGCGGCCAGTCCGTGCGGGAGGATCTCCTGATGCTGCTTGAGGCCATGTGCGAGCAGTTCGCCGATCCGCGCCAGGCACGGGAGTTCGCGTTGCTGCTGGGTGAGGGTGCGCGCTACCCGCGGCTGATGACGCGGTACAGCGAGACGGTGATCGAGCCGCGGCGCGAGGTGATCAGGAGCGTGCTGCGCCGCGGCGTGGCGACCGGCGAGCTGCGTGCCGACGTCGACATCGATGCCGCGCTTTTCATGCTGACCGGCTCGGTGCTCGCCCGCAGCAGGCACGGCGACATCCCGGTCGAGCCCGGCTATGCCAGGCGTGTCGTGGACGAGCTGCTGAGCGGCCTCGGTGCGCGCTGAGCAGTCGGCCGGCCTGGCTGTCAGCCGCACTGCCATCGCGGCGACCGCCGAGCTGATCCGCCCGCACGTCCGCCGCACGCCGGTGATCAGCGTGGACCGCGCCGACTTTGGCCTGCCGGCCGGGGAAATGGTGCTCAAGCTGGAGCAGCTGCAGCACTCGGGCTCGTTCAAGGCCCGCGGCGCGTTCAGCAACCTGCTGCAGCGCGAAGTGCCCGCGGCCGGCGTGGTCGCGGCATCCGGCGGTAACCACGGCGCGGCGGTGGCCTATGCGGCCGGAATGCTCGGCGTGCCCGCGCGGATCTTCGTGCCGGAGGTGTCGTCAGCGGCGAAGGTCAGCCGGATCCGCTCGTACGGCGCCGATCTTGTCGTGTCGGGCGCTTCGTACTCGGATGCGCTGGCGATCAGCCAGGACTGGACGGCCAGGGTGGGCGCGATGCCGGTGCACGCCTACGACCAGGCCGAGACCATGCTGGGCGCCGGGACGGTCGCGATCGAGCTTGGCGAGCAGGCACCCGGCGTCACTACCGTGCTGGCCGGAGTCGGCGGCGGCGGGCTGCTGGCCGGCATCTGCGCCGCCTACGCGGGCCAGGCACGGGTGGTCGGCGCCGAGCCGGCCGACGCGCCGACGCTCACCTGCGCGCTGAAGGCTGGGCGGCCGGTTGACGCCCCGGTCGGCAGCGTGGCTGTTGACTCGCTCGCCCCGCGCCGCGTCGGCGAGCTGACGTTCGGGGTGATCTCCCGGTATTCCGAAAGCGTCGTGCTGGTCAGCGACGAGGCGATCCTGCGGGCGCAGCAGCTGCTCTGGGACCGGCTCCGGGTGGTGGCCGAGCCGGGCGGCTGCGCGGCCCTGGCCGCGCTGCTGTCCGGCCAGTACGTTCCAGGGCCCGAAGAGGCCGTCGCGGTCATCATCAGCGGCGCGAACACGGCCGCGGTCGACTTCAGCCGCTGACCTGGCGTCTTATCCGGCGGCAAGCCGGTTCCAGGCTGTGCGGGCAGGCGGGGATATGTCCGGGAAGTCGGCCCTGGGTGTGCGCCGCTCCTGTCCGCCTCGTCGGTCACCAAGCCGCGCAAGATAGCCGACGACAAGCCGTAGGAGGCGGTGCGGCTGGCCTGCGTCGAGGTGACCTGCCGGGAGCCTCGCCTGCGTCACCCAGAGCTATGGCGTCGTCCCGCCATGACGCGCCCCAGCGGTTTCAGGCCGCCTCTGCATGCCGCGTGGATCCCTGGCTGGAGGAGTGACCAGGTGCCTCATCGGCTGCGGTGAGCCGCCGTGGCGTAACTCGTGATCGCGATGATGAAGCCCATGGCCATCAGCAACGAGTCGCCTGGGTGGCCGCCGTCGATGAGAAAGGTGAGGCCGCCCAGAATCGCGAGCGCGATGGCGGTCACTCCGATGGCCGAGGCGATGAGCCACGGCCGCCGGCGAGCCGCCACAGCGAGCCCGGCGAGCACCAGCGCGATAACCAGGAGCGCTATGCCGAGCACCATGTGGGCGTACAAGAACACGGCAGCGCGGCCGGTCACGTTGCCGGATGCCGGGATCGTGACGTACAGGTTCACGACCATGCCCAGGACGAACTGCGCGAGGAGCAGCAGCGTCATCGCGACCGCGAGCCGGCGCAGCCGACGCTCGGATCGCGTCGGCCGGCCGGCGGGCGGCACCATCACCGAGTCAGGCACATGGCCAGGGGCTGCCGAGGTCATCGGTCTTCCCCTAGGTGCGCGGCCGGGGCTCCCCGCGAAGGCTGGGTCGCCTGGCCCTGGCGGCGCAGCCGGGGGTAGAACCGCCGCAGCAGCATGATCGCGACGACGGACAGGATGAGGATCGCCGCCGCGACGGTGACGAGGGCCGCGTTGGGGTGGGCCGCCAGGCCGAGGAGCATCGAGATACTGTCGAGGATCCGGCACCCCATCGCGACCGGGAACGACCACCGCCGGCCCTGGGCCAGGCCAGCGGAGCTCGCCAGGGTCACGAGCCCGATGATGGCGGTCGCCACGATGGCGGGGATCGGCGGCTCGTTCGGGCTGTGACTGTGCGCCGCCAGCATGAGCGGCACCGCCACCAGGTCGCCAACGCCGAGGACGGCGAGCAACACGATCGCGGGCTTAATTCCAGGACTCATCTGATGTTCCTCCCTGCGAATTGGTGATGTCATCGTGAGCCCGCGGTCCCTGTCGTTGCGTCCGCCGCCGGACGGAATCCGGCGCGGACGCGTCCGTCCCTGGAGGGAGGGCGCGTCAGGGCCTGGCGCTTGCGGCAGGGTCCCGCGCAACCCGCGACCGCGCGAAATGCCTACCGGGACGACTCGACGCGAGCAGGATCGCCCTGGCGGGGCAGGCGGGCCAGCACTCGCCATCCGCCGTCTCCGGACGGGCCGGCGCTGAGGTCGCCGCAGCAGGCGGCCACCCGCTCCCGCATGCCGACTAGCCCCCGGCCACCCCCAGCGCGCTCAAGCGCGGACGGCGCGGCGGCCGGCGGCCCGTTGACCACGCCGATCTCGACGTGTCCGTCGGTGCCATGGATGGTGATGTCGGCGGACGTCCCCGGCGCGTGCTTGAGCGCGTTCGTCAGGCTCTCCTGGATCAGCCGGTAAGCCGTTTCAGAGGCGCCGGGCGACAGGCCACCGAACGATCCGGTGAACCGGCAGGTGACCGCCAGTCCGGCCGCGGATGCCCGCGCGACAAGTTCGTCAACCAGCCGCATCCAGTCGGCGCCGCACGGCGGCGGTTCGTAGTCCAGCAGCTCGACCAGGCGGCCGATCTCCGCCTCGGCCTGCCGGGCGGCCTCGCCGATGGAGTCGAAGGCCTCGGCGGCCAGTGACGGGTCCGTCGCGGTCAGCCGCTGCCCGGCGCTCGCCTGGATCACCATCACGCTGACGCAGTGCGCGACGATGTCATGCAGTTCCCTGGCGAGCCTGGCCCGCTCGTGGCGGACCGACTCGGCCGAGAACAGCTCCCGCTCCGCCTGAAGTTCACGGCCGCGGCCGGCCAGCTGCTCGGTGAGCACGCGGCGAGACCGGACGACCAGCCCGGCCGCCCACGGGCCAGCTGTGACCATGGCGACG
>DATGVY010000749.1:0-3458 GCA_035299845.1 Streptosporangiaceae bacterium | reverse complement strand
CGGTCAGGTCGGGCGGGCCGGTCAGGTCGGGCGGGCCGGTCATGCCGCGAGTCCTGGCATCGCGGCGTACCTCTTGATTCGCATCCCAGCAGCCTAGGCCGCCGCGAGCCTGCGAAGTCCAGTGCGGCCCCCGGCAGGGCTACGGCTTGCGCGCGACGCCGCCCCACAGGGCGGCAGGGCTGGCCGCCGTGACTTCCGAGTCCGGCCGCCACCGCTGCGGCATAGGGGCGCAACTCGGCCGATCGCCCCGTGAATGGCCGGAAGACGGGCCCTGGCACCGCGCCGTCGCAAGCCCCGGTGCACCTCGAATCCGGTCAGCCTGCGAGAACGTCCGCGAGGTTGAACCGGATCGGCTCCTCAAGCTGCCCGAAACCGCAGGAACGCGGATCCCTGTCCGGGCGCCAGCGGACGAATTGGGTGGTATGCCGGAAGCGGGTGCCCTCCATATGGTCGTAGCGGACCTCGACCACCCGCTCCGGTCGCAGCGGGACGAACGAGAGGTCCTTGCCGGCGTTCCAGCGGCTGGTCTCCGCCTCGCGCGGATTGCGGACGCCGGCCTCCTGGCTGGCCCAGTTCCACGGATGCTCGTCGAAGGTGGTGACCAGCGGCTGCAGCTCTGTCAGCAGCTCGCGGCGCCTGGCCATCGGGAACGCGCCGATGACTCCGACGCTGGCGAGCTGGCCGGCGTCGTTGTAGAGGCCGAGCAGCAGCGAGCCGATGGCGTCCGGCCCGCTCTTGTGCGGCCGGTAGCCGGCCACCACGCAGTCGGCCGTCCGCTCGTGCTTCACCTTGAACATGACCCGCTTGTCCGGCTCATAGATCCCGTCCAGCGGCTTGGCGACCAGCCCGTCCAGCCCGGCGCCCTCGAACTGCCTGAACCACTGCCCGGCCAGCCCGAAGTCGGTAGTTGCCGGGGTGAGGTGGATCGGCGGTCCGGCCGCGGCCAGGGCGTCTTCCAGGGCTGCACGGCGCTCGGCGAACGGGCGGTCGGTGTAGTCCGCATCGCCCGCCGCCAGCAGGTCGAACGCCACGAACGCGGCGGGCGTCTGCTCGGCGAGCAGCCTGACCCGGCTGTCGGCCGGGTGAATGCGCTGTAGCAGCGCCTCGAAGTCAAGCCGCAGGCCGTCGGAGCTGGGGATGATGATCTCCCCGTCGATCACGCATTTCTCCGGCAGGTTCGCCGTGACCGCCGTCACGATCTCGGGGAAGTACCGGGTCATCGGCCGCTCGTTGCGGCTGCCGATCTCGACCTCGTCGCCGTCCCTGAAGATGATCGACCGGAAGCCGTCCCACTTCGGCTCATAGCTGAGCTGGCCCAGCGGGATCTCCTTGACCGACTTGGCGAGCATCGGCGCCACCGGCGGCATCACAGGTAGGTGCATGACCCCATGCTCGCCGGCGATGCTCGGCGGCGCTGCGTGACCCCGGCAAACGGCCGCCTGCCCGGCTCGCGCCCGCCCTGCCAGGCAGCACGGTCACCCCGGCTGGCACGGTCACCCCGCGGCGGACCCGTCCGGCCAGCAGATGACCTCCGGCCCGGGGTCCGCGGCGTGCACCTCCGCGACCAGACCGGCCCGCCGGTCCAGCACGGCCTGCTGGTTCAGGTAGCCCTTGTCCGTGATCTCGCCCTCGGCCAGCGACGGCGGCTCGGCCAGCAGCATCAGCCGCAGTATCCGCTGGGCTGTGCCGGTGCGCCCGGCGTTGTAGCGGTCGAGCGCCGCCGCCGCGGCAGCCCGGACGGCCGGGTCTGCGGCCAGCGCGGCAAAATCCGCTGGGGCAGCGCTGTCGCCTGTCCCGGCGAGCTGCGCCGCCCGCTGCGGGCTGAGCCAGCCGAGCGCGCCGATGAACGCAGCGTCATGGCCGGTCAGCACGGCGTCCTGCAGCAGGCCGCCGCTGGCCGACAGGAGCGCCGGGCGGAGCGTTCCGACTCGCACCCAGGTACCGGTCGCCAGCTTGAAGTCCTCCGCGATCCTGCCGTCGAAGCGCAGCCCGGCGTCCGGGTCACCGGGATCGATCATCGCGACGGCGTCGCCGGTCCGGTAGAAGCCGTCGGCGTCGAACGCGGCCTCGGTGAGGTCCGGGCGGCCGAGGTAGCCCGGTGTCACCGCCGGTCCCTTGACCCGGATCTCGAGCCGGTCGCCGACCGGGGCGAGCTTGACGTCCACGCCGGGCAGCGGCACGCCGATGCAGTCGGATCGCCCGGCCGGGAAATGCGCCGACGTCGCCGCCGGGGCGGTCTCTGTCGCCCCCCAGGAGGTGGTCATCCGTGCCGCCGAGCCGGCCGAGTCCGCGAGTTCCCCGATCGAGTCCCAGAGCCGCTGCGGCAATGCCGCGCCCGCGTAGAACACCAGCCTCAGCCGGGCGAAGAACCGCGCCGCAAGCTCGCGGTCGCGCTCCAGGAACGGCAACAGGGCGGCATATCCGGCCGGGACGTTGTAATACACCGTCGGGCTTACGTCAGCAAGGTTGCGGACGGTCCGCTCGATCATGCCGGGCGCGGGCCTGCCGTCGTCGATCCATAGCGTCCCGGCGTTCGCGATGACCTGATTGACGTTGTGGTTCCCGCCGAATGTGTGGCTCCACGGCAGCCAGTCGAGCAGCACCGGCGGTTCGTCAGCCAGGAATGGCCATGCCTGCCTGATCATCTGCTGGTTGGCGCACATCATCCGGTGCGTGTTGAGCACGCCCTTGGGACGTCCTGTCGATCCCGAGGTGAAGAGGATCTTCGCCACGGTGTCCGGGCCGACCGCGGCGCTGCGTTCGGCTACGCGGCTCGTTGCCGGCGTGTCCGCGAGCTCGCCGAACGCGATCGCGCCGCGCTGGCCGGCGCTGCCGGACATGGTGACCACAGCGCACCCGGTACCTGAGCCGGCCACCCCGTCAGCCGCGGCACCGGATTCAGGGCCGGCCGCCGCGCGCAGTTCCACCACGCGCAGGGCGGCCGCATAGTGCGCGGCGTCGTCGGCGAAGACAACGGCCGGGCGGACCAGGTCCGCCATCGCCCGCAGCGTCGCGTGATCGCTGGCCAGCAGTGAGTAGGCGGTACTGACCGGGACAGCGGGCACGCCGATGGTGTAGCACGCCAGGGTCAGCAGCAGGTGCTCGACCGAGTTGCCTGACAAGATCATCACTGGCCGGGCAGCGCTGCCGCGGCGATCGAGCAGCCCCTGGGCTAGCCCTTCGACCTGGCGGCGCGCCGCCCCGTAGGTCACCGTCCGCCAGCCGTCCCCCGCCCGCTGCGCCACCAGCACCCGGTCAGGATGCGCCGCCGCCGCGGCCAGGAACATCCCGGCCATGCTGGCGGCATAGGGCTCAAGCGGGATCCCCGAGCGCAGGACGGTCGATCCGTCAGGAAGCTCCGACGCCGTCGTGACCGGCTCCGCGAAGATCACAGTCATGCCGCTGCCCTCCCGATCGAGTCATGCCGCCGTTGGCACGAGTCATGCCGCCGTTGGCAC
>DATGVY010000748.1:0-2724 GCA_035299845.1 Streptosporangiaceae bacterium | reverse complement strand
CGCCGACCACCGTGTCGAGCATCATGTCGAGCAGGTGCTCCTTGTTCGCCACATGCCAGTACAGCGACATGGTGCCCGAGCGGAGTGCCTGGGCGATCCGCCGCATGCTGATCGCCTCGGCTCCCTCGGCATCGGCGATGGCGATCGCGGCGTCAACGATCTCGCCGCGTGACAAGGTCGGCGCGATCCTGCCCCGAGCGCGCCCGCGCTGGTCACGTGCCTGCCGCTCACGGCCGCGCTGCTCACGCGCCTGCTGTGCACGGGCCCGCTCGTGCAGCAGCCGGTGGGCACGGTCGCCGCGGCCGGCGGCCTGCGGTCCGAACGGTGGCCAGAGGTCGTCTGGGTTCTCCATCCGGTCCTCCCTCCGCTGCTACGTCCGTGTCCGCCATTGTCCGCCGGAAACGAACGTGACGCTCGTACATCGTACGTCCTAGTACGCCGTACTAGGACGTCTCGTACGCTGCACCGCAGGAGAACTGATGATGAGCCCGTGTCCCTCGCTATCGAGGCCAGCGGCGGGTCGGACCGCTGGCTCGAGCGGCAGTGGTGGCCTCCGGGCTGGACCGGCCCGGCAACGAGAACTGGCCGGAGATTGTCATGAGCATCAGGAGACATGCAGGGCGTTGTCGTCCTCGAAGAAGCTGGTGACGTGCCCGGTCAGGGTCTCCTTCCCGGTGAATTTCAGCGTGATCTGCTGGCCCGCGTAACTGGCCAGCGAGAACGAGTGCTGGCGGTACCCGCCGACGGCGCCCTTGTTGGAGTAGCTGGCCAGCGTGGCCAGCACGGTGCCGCTGGAGTTGAGGAGCCGCACCGTCAGGGTGTCCGCGGCCGGCCCTTTCGGGTCATCGGTCTGCGTATTGAGCCAGAACGAGAAGGTGGCGTGCTGGCAGCCGGACGGGATGGTGACCGTCTGGGCGACAGAGTCCGTGTGCACGATCCCGTAGCCGTCCAGCCACGCCAGCTGGGCTCCGGAGTGCGCGGGAACGCCCGAGGTTGCCCTGGTCAGCACGTGCGGGCCGGCCGCCCAGGGCGAGATCGCGCGGCGCTCGAAGCCGGGATTGCGCAGCAGTTGCGCCGAGCTGCAGCCGCCGGCCGGGGCACCGCTGGCGAAGGCGGTCGTGCCGTCCGGCGTGCCCAGGCCGGTGGGTCCGTCGTAGCCGGCCGCTGCGGTGCACAGGTAACTGCCCGCGCAGCTGCCGTTGGCGCCGGACGTCACGTCGAAGAGACTTCCGGGGTGGGCGTAGGGATAGGACGACGGGTAGCTGCCGGCGTCCGGCGGGCCAGCCAGGGCGTACACCGAGGCGATGATCGGCGACGCCACGCTCGTGCCGCCGACCTCCAGCCAGCCGCGCTGGTCATAGCTGTCGTAGATCGCGACGCCAGTGTCCGGGTTGGCATCCGCGGCGACGTCGTTGCCGGTTCGCCTGACGCAGCCGGTGTCGGTCTGCCAGCCGGGCTTGGCGTCATCGGCCGAGCAGCCCGAGCCGGTGCCGGCGCCGTGCGCGCTGCCCCACGCGGTTTCCGTCCAGCCGCGCGAGCCAGCTGCGGACCGCAGTGAGGTCCCGCCAACGGCGGTGACGTAGCGGGATGCGGCAGGATAAGAAACGCCGTATCCGTTGTCGCCCGCGGACGCCGTCACCGCGACGCCCGGGTGCCGGTAGTACTTCGAGTCGAAGGATGGGTCGGACGACGACTCCGGGCCGCCATAGCTGTTGGAGACGTACTTCGCGCCCATGCTGACGGCCGTGTTCACCGCGGTTCCCAGGCTCTTCGCCGTTGCGCTGCTGGCCTCGACCAGGAGAATGTGACATTTCGGGCAGATGGCCGAGACCATGTCGAGGTCGAGCGATTCCTCGGTGGCCCAGCCGGAATTGCCGGCCGCCCGGGGCAGCGGGCCGGCCTGCCCGTTCTGGTTGACCTTGCTGAAGCAGCCGGCGCCGCAGCTCGGCAGTCCCCAGCTTGATCGGTAGGTGGCCAGGTCGGAAGCGGCATTGGGGTCGTTGAAGGCGTCGACAACCGCGACCGTCTGACCGCTGCCAGCGGTCGACGACGGCAGCTTGTAGGCATTCTGCAGGCTGGCCGGACCGTAGCCGTCATTGGCCGGCGCCGCGTCCTGGCCCAGCCTGGCCCCCGCTCCGCGTGCGACCGCGATGCGGACCAGCGCCATGCACGACATCCGCCCTGGCCGCCTGGGCACCGCGCACGCCCGCCGGTAGTCGTGCCCGGCCGCGGCCGCCGGCCGGGCAGCGACCGCGGAGGCCGTGGCGGGGCCGCCGGTCGTGAACGCCAGCCCGCTGACCGTCAGGGCAGCGGTCACGACGCGGGCCAGCCAGGCCCGGGCCACCGGCGCGGAGGCCGGCCGGCGCGTGCGTGCCGGGCTGACGCCGGCAGTGGTCGTGGATCGCACGAGGTGTTCCTCCTTGACCAGGGGACCAGGACGCGGCATGCACCTGACCTGCGAGGATCAGGTGGCCAAGATCCATGTTGTCCGCTTGGAGGGAACCCTGTAATGCGAATGTGTAAACGTACAGATACGAACTGTAACTAACCATCTGGGCCGGTCCTGGCGGGCCGCGGGCCAGGCTCCGCGGGCGTCAGAACGGCATCGGGGCCGTGCCGCGCACCTCGATCTGGTCGATCTGCCCGGCCGGGACCGTCCTCGGGTCAGCTGACAGCAGCGTGCGCCCGGCCCGCTCGTCAGACAGCAGGCGCGCCCGGACACGG
>DATGVY010000747.1:0-2188 GCA_035299845.1 Streptosporangiaceae bacterium | reverse complement strand
CCGGCCAGCGAGCCGCCGTACCGCTTGGCCGCGATCGCGGCGAACGTCTCATAGGTGCCCTGCAGGATGCCCTGCGTGCCGATGTAGATCCAGGAGCCCGCCGTCATCTGGCCGAACATGGTCAGCCCGAGCGCCTCAAGCCGCCGGAACTCATCCCAGGTAGCCCACTGCGGGACCAGGTTGGAGTTGGCGATCAGCACCCGCGGCGCCCATTCATGGGTGCGGAAGATGCCGACCGGCTTGCCGGACTGGACCAGCAGGGTCTCGTCGTGTTCCAGGTCCGCCAGGGACCGGACGATGCCGTCGAAGGCGTCCCAGCTACGGGCCGCCCGGCCGGATCCGCCATAGACGATGAGCTGGTCGGGATGCTCGGCGACCTCGGGATCGAGGTTGTTCATCAGCATCCGCATGGCCGCCTCCTGCGGCCATCCCTTGCAAGACAGCCCGGTGCCGCGCGGCGCACGGACCGGGCGCGGGCCGGCCGGCGGCCGGCCGGCCGGGCTGGTGGCAGTCATCACCGCTCCTCGTCGAGTCGATCGAGTCGGTCAGCAGGCGCGGCGTGCCGCCGCGTCACCCGATCATCATCCCCGGTCGGGCCCGCGCCCGGTCAAGCGGTCCGGCGTCAGCGGCATCGCTACCTGCTCACACCCCAGACGGCGGGCCTGTCTCGTGCGGCACTATGCACCGCCGGGCTGCGGCTGCTGCCTTCGGCTGGCCACTTCTCCCCGCTGGAGGCACCTGACGCGTTCGCCGGGGAGATCCGCACAGCAGCAGGCCTTGCGGATGCCTAGCCGGACAGCCTGACCGTGACGCGGGTGCCCAGGAAAATGCCCGGCCTGACACTGGCCAGAGCTGACCGGCCGCGCGGTCAGCGGCCGGTTGCGGCGTCGGGCAGCGGTGCGCCTGCGGGTGACGGTCAGCTCTCCGCCTGGGCAGCCAGCAGGATGGCGCGGATATCAGCGGCCGTAGGCTTGCGCGGCGTGTTGGCCAGCACCTCGTCGTCGAGCGCATCCGCGGCGATCCGATCGAAGTCCCCGGCAGTGATCCCGAAGCCGGCCATCGTGTGCGACATCCCGATGCGCGCCCGCAGCGCGGTGACGTAGTCGATCACGGCGGCTGAGGTCCAGCCGGCCCGCCTGCCGTCGCCGGCGCCGAGGGCAACGGCGATGTCGGCCATGCGCTCCTGGCAGCGCGGGAGGTTGAAGCGGAGCACTGGTGGCAGCACCATGGTGAGCGCCACGCCGTGCGGGATGTCGAACCGTCCGCCGAGCGCGTGGCCGATGGCATGGCAGATGCCGAGGCCGGTCCCCGCCATCCCGATGCCGGCCATGTGCGCGGCCAGCAGCATCTGTGCCCTGGCCTCCCGGTCCGTGCCGTCCGCGCAGGCCTGCGGCAGGTTGGCGGCGATCATCCGGATGACCTGCAGCGCGATCCCGTCTGACCAGGGATTGGCGCGGATGGACAGGTAGGACTCCAGGGCGTGGGTCAGCGCGTCCATGCCAGTGGCGGCGGTGGCCGCCGCGGGCAGGCCAACGGTGAGCTCCGGATCGAGTATCACGGCGGCCGGGAGCGAACTGGCGTGGCCCACGTAGAACTTGCGCCGCGTCGCGAGATCAGTCACCACGCCGAACGCGTTCGTCTCCGCTCCGGTGCCCGCGGTCGTCGGCAGTGCCACGATCGGCAGCGCCCGCCGGGCGAAGGCGCTCCGGTAATCCAGGCCCCGGTCCCGCTGCGGGTTGACCGCGGCGAGCGCGATGCCCTTGGCCGCATCGATCGGCGACCCGCCGCCGACCGCCACCAGGGCGGCGCTGCCCGCCGTCGCCTGGATCTCCGCTACGGCGTCGGCCCCGGCCGCCAGGTCGCCGGTGGTCGGATTCGGGTGGACCCCGCTGAACACGCTGACCATGATCCCGGCGGCAGAGAGCAGGTCGGTGACGGCGGCCACGACTGGCGTCGCCGCGAGCCCGGCGTCGGTGACGACGACTGCCGCCTCGCTGCCGGTACCACGGACGATGGCGGGGAGTTTGCCGACGGCACCAGCGCCGAAGTGCGCGACGGGCGTCGGGGTGATGGCTATCTCGGCAGTGGCGACGGCAGAGAGCATTGGGCACTCCTGAGTTGGTTACGCCTGGGGCGGTCGGTGCGGGCGGTCGGTGCGGGCGGTAGTAGGCGGAGCGGTCGCAGGCGG